>JBFIYQ010000050.1:0-11179 GCA_041605275.1 Gammaproteobacteria bacterium | reverse complement strand
GTCCTTCCCCCTCGAGACGAGGCGGAGGGAATCGAAACCAGAACGCACATTTACCAACTTTGCGCATCGCCATTCAGTCTGGTGCGCCGGCGTGTATGTAGACCGTTTTCACGGTGGTATAGAACTCCACCGCATAGCGGCCCTGCTCGCGCGGCCCGTAGGACGAGTTGCCGCGGCCGCCAAACGGTACGTGGTAATCGGTGCCTGCAGTGGGAAGATTGACCATGACGCAGCCGGTGCGCGCGTTGCGCCTGAAGTGATTGGCGCGCGCTAACGAACGGGTGATGATTCCGGAGGTGAGCCCGAACTCGGTATCGTTGGCGACGGAAAGGGCCTCCTCATAAGAGCCGGCTTTCTGCACGCAGGCAATGGGCGCGAACATCTCCTCGCGGTTGACACGCATGTCGTTGCGGCTGTTGAGCAGCAGCGCCGGCGCCATGAAGTAGCCTTCCGTTTCCCGCTGCAGCCGCTCGCCGCCGATAGCGCGCTCGCAGCCTTCCTCCACCGCGATCTCCATGTAGGCCAGGTTTTCCTTGAGCTGACTTTCGCTCACGACCGGGCCGATCTGGATGCCTTCCGCCAGCGCGTGCCCGACCTTGAATGCCTTGATCCCCGACACCATGCGATCGACGAAGGCATCGTGCACCGCCTCGTGGACGATCAGGCGCGACGACGCGGTGCACTTCTGACCGGTGCCGCTGTAAGCGCCGGCGAGCGCGGACGAGACCGCGACGTCGAGATCGGCGTCGTCCATGACCACCAGCGGATTCTTCGAACCCATCTCCAGCTGAACCCTGGTGAGATTGGCGGCGGCCGATGCCGCAATGCCCCGGCCCACGTTGAGCGAGCCGGTAAACGAAATGGCGTTGACTTGCGGGCTGTTAATGAGGGCCTGGCCGATGGCGCCGCCAGCGCCCATGACCAGATTGAACAAGCCCTTGGGGATCTCCTGACGGGAAATGATTTCCGTGAGCGCCCAGGCGCTGGCGGGCGTCAGATTGGCCGGCTTCCAGATGACGGCGTTGCCGAAGGCGAGCGCCGGCGCGATCTTCCAGCTGGCGGTGGCGGTGGGGAAATTCCACGGCGAAATGACAGCGACTACGCCCACCGGCTCGCGGCGCACGTCGATCTCGACGCCATCCCTTACCGAGTCGGCGTTGTCGCCGATCTGGCGCAGCACCTCGGCGGCGTAATAGGTGAAGAACTGACCAGAACGATACACCTCGCCCACACCCTCGGCGCGGGGCTTTCCCTCCTCGCGGGAGAGCAGCTCGCCCAGCTCGGCTGAGCTCTGCATCAGCTCGTTTCCGATGGCGTTGAGCACGCTGACGCGCTTCTCAAGACCGGTCCTCGCCCAAAGGACTTGAGCGCTGCGCGCGGCGGCGAGGGCATCGGCCAGCTGGGCGCGGCTCGCCTGCGCCACGAGTCCGATGAGATCGCTGGTATCCGAGGGATTGCGATTCTCGATCTCGCTCTCGCCGCGCAGCCATTCACCGGCAATGAAGTTGTCAAAGCGCTCGGGCATAGACGCGGCTCCGTCGAAGTTTGGGAAAAACCGTCACCACTTTAGAGAGAAAGCCTAATTTCTATCAATCTGAAAAAATTGAAATTTTCTTCAGTTTTTCTGAAGATAACCTTTGATCTCGCCACCGGCGGGGATCTGAGGAGGAGCGCCACCATGCCGATCAAGATTTCAACGCTGCAGACCTTCGTCGCCGTAGCCGAGTGCGGCAAGCTCACCGACGCGGCAAAACGGCTGCACCGGACCCCGTCCGCGGTGTCCATGGCGCTCAAATCCCTGGAGGAACATCTGGGGCGGCCGCTGTTCGAGGCCGAGCGGAAGTCCCGGCTGACGCCGCTGGGCCGTTACGTCCTGGAGCAGGCGCGGGACGAGCTGGAGCACTTTGACCACGCGGTGCGGACCATGGAGGGCTACGCCCGCAACGAGGTCGGCAGGCTCACCATTGCCTGCGTGCCCACCGTTTCCACCCGCATTCTGCCGCGGGTTTTCGAAACGTTTCTGAGCCGCTGGCCCGGCGTCGAGATCGACGTGCGCGACATGGATTCTCTGTCAGTCCGTCGTGAGCTGGAGCGTGGGCGGGTGGAGATTGGGATTGCGTCGCCACTGGGCTTGAGAGCGGAGTTCGAATCGGCGCTTCTCACCCGGGATCCCTTCGGCGTGATTTGCAGCGATCGACACTCCCTGAACCGGGGCAACTCACCGCTCGAGTGGCGGGACATCGAGCCTCACCCGTTTATCGCCAATCCCATTTGCGGGCTGATTCAGGAGACGGAGTTTCGAAGGATCCTGTCCCGGTCCACGCTTACCGTCAGAAACACTACCTCGATTCTGTCTCTCGTCTCGGCCAACGTGGGTATCACGGTGTTGCCCCGGCTGGCTGTCAGCGACGACGGTCCTCGCGTAAACTTCCTGCCTCTCGCTTATAGCGAGCTCTTTCGAGAGCTGCATTTGATGAAACGCGCCAACGCCACCCCGACGCCCGTCGCCGAGGCGTTCATCGACGAGCTGCTGAAAACCATTAAAAACGGCGTGTGACTGCTCATCTGAACTCTGCAGCGGCAATACGCGCCGTTGCATGGCTTGAGCGTCTGCCAAGCCTGATCGACACCGCCACCTTTTGAGTGAAATCGCGTGTCTGAAAACTTCGATCTCGAGCTGGTGAGCTTCAAGCTCTGCCCTTTCGTGCAGCGCTCGGTGATCACGTTGGAGAAAAAAATGCGCCCTACCGAATTCGCTACGTGGACCTCGCCGATCCGCCAGACTGATTTCTTCAACTTTCGCCGTCCAAAAAGGTGCCGCTGCTGCTCATCGACCGCTCACAGGTGTTGTTCGAATCGAGCGTCATCAACGAGTTCATCGACGAGGTCACACCGGGACGCCTGCATCCTGAGGACCCGCTCAAACGCGCGTTCAACCGAAGCTGGATCGAATACGGCTCCAATTGCCTCACTGACACGCTCCACATGACAACAGTGGAGAGCGCCAAGGAATTTTCCGAAGTGATCGAGACCCACAATGACAAGCTCGCCCGGGTCGAATCGGAGCTCGGCGAAGGGCCGTTTTTCAACAGCGCCGATTTTTCCCTGGTGGACGCCGCGTACGCGCCGATGTTCATGCGCCTCGAGCTGCTGGGCCGTTATGCGCCGGTGCTTTTCACTGAGCGGTTGCCGAAGCTTTTGCGCTGGAACGAAGCGTTGCTCAAGCTGCCGGCTGTCAATGACTCGGTGGTGGCGGACTTTTCACAGATCTACGAAGCGCTGATCCGCAGGCGCAGGGGCTTTTTGTCAACCCTGCTGCCGCCCGGGGAAGACATCCCGCCGTCGGCAAAAAGCCGCTACTGATTCACCGGCTCGAAGGTCTAGATTTTCGAGCATCACAACCTGGAAGAAATGACATGAGCGAACAAACCGTCACCATGACACTGAACGAGGTGCTGAACCTTGCCCGCAACTGCCTGGTAGCCAACGGCTGCGACGACGACAACGCCAACGCGGTTGCCAACACCATTACCGCCGCGGAGCGCGACGGCGCGGCTTCCCACGGATTGTTTAGGCTTCCGGGTTATGTCGCTTCTCTTCGCAGCGGCAAGGTCGACGGCGCGGCGAAGCCCATGGTTCAAAAGCTCGCCCCCGGGGTGGTTCGCGCCGACGGCAAAGACGGCTTCGCCCCGCTGGCACTTCACGCGGGCCGCGAACCGCTGATCGAGTGCGCCCGGTCCCAGGGCGTCGCCGCCCTGGCCCTCATCAACATCCACCACTTCGCCGCCCTGTGGATCGAAGTCGAGGCGCTCGCTCAGAACGGCCTCGCGGCGTTTGCCTTCACCGCCTACAAACCGGCGCTCGCTCCCGCCGGATCAACGCAGCCGTTATTCGGCACTAACCCAATGTCGTTCGGCTGGCCGCGGGGCGATAAGCCGCCCATGGTGTTCGACCAGGCCTCTGCCGCCATGGCCCGGGGCGAAATCATGATCGCGGCGCGGGACGGGCACGAGCTGCCGGCAGGCGTTGGCGTGGACAAAGACGGCAACGAGACCACGGATCCCAATGCGATTCTCGAAGGCGGCGCGATTCTGCCGTTCGGCGGCTACAAGGGCTCTGCCATCGCCATGATGGTGGAGCTGCTGGTGGCGGGACTCATCGGCCAGGACTTCAGCTTCGAGGCGGCGGTCAACGATAACAACGACGGTGGGCCGCCCCGGGGCGGTGAACTGATGCTCGCCATAGATCCGGCCCACTTCGGCGACCCCGACGGCTGGTTGCAGCACGCGGAAAGCTTCTTTGAGCGCTACTACTCGCTAGACGGCACCCGGCTGCCGGCGGATCGGCGCTACGCAAACCGGGTACAAAACATGAAAACCGGCGTCGAGGTACGAACCGACCTCCGCGACAAAATTGTAGGTCTGGCAAATTGATCCGTAGTTGGGGTCAAAGACGTTTCTTTCATCGAATTATCTTCAGTCGTCTCTGAGCCAATTTCTCCGTCAAGATTGGCGTTATTGTCGGCAACGCCGCTAAGGCGGTGCTATTCGCCCTGCTCGCCATCGTGCCCTGGTGGATATTCAGGCGTCGAGCTTAATCTGAAGCAAGTAAAGGAACGCCGCTGCCAGAAGATAAAGGCGGCTGAAGGCGTGACCAGCGACGCGCAATAGTCAAATAGTCAAATCCGGGACCGTCATCCGGGACCGTCATCTCTCGACCAGACCTCGTTACGGTCCTAGAGTAATCGGGGTCAAACACCGATTTTGAGTGAAGACATCAAAAGCCATCCCCGACCCGGCTTTTCTGCAGTTCCTAACCCCAATGTTTCCCTTTATCGATCTACGAGACAGGCGCGAGTCGCATGGTACGGACTTTCAAGTAACGCGTTAGGGTCACGGCCTTCGTCCACAAGCATGCCTTCGACGTAATTTGTCAGCCGCTCAAGCGATTCACCGCGACGCCACTCGTCGGCGGTAGTGCGCACTAGGCTCAGCCCCTGCATGGGTGGCATCGGCGGCACAATCTGGTCGTCGGAGGCCAGGCCCCACATCGACAGCCGCACATAAATACGCTCAGCGCAATGCCTCAAGGCGCTCAAAACGGCGTCGCCGTCGCCGTGGAGGAACCCGGGAGGATAGGTGGTATCGCTGCCGTGACATGCGCCACAGTAGCGGCTGAACGTGCGCAGCGGGCCGCGATGCTCGAGCTCTATGGATAAGGCGGCTTCGGTGGAGCCGGCGCCGACGTCAAGACGCGGCTCCGGGGTCAATTTCACGTCACAGCACGAAGGATCGGAGAGAATGCCTAGCCCGGCTAGCAGCCACTTCGAAAATTTGATCCCGTCGAATCGATTGTCGAAAAGAGGCGAATTGGAAGAAGTGTCCGCAGCGAGTTGCTCCAACGCCGCGGTAACCTGCTCAAAGTCACTGGCGATTGAGAGCATGCCGAAGGCTTCGAATCGCGCCGCATTCTCAGGCACGGCTTGATCCCAGGCGAGGGTGAAGCTCTCGACGGCATTGCCGTCGGGCGCCCTGATCGCCGTAACGCCGTCATTCCCGACCAAACGCAAAACGATCCGGCCGCCGGATTCGGTTGCCTCCATGTTTCCCGCCAGAGTGCGCCGCGCGTAATTACTGTTGTCGAGCCCCAGCGAGCCGGCCTCGCCCTCGGCATTCCCGTCGGGCGTCACCTGAAACTGCGCTTGCAACTGAAACGTCGCGCTTTCATCGGGTCGAATACCGCACTCGATCCGATACAACCGTGCGCGACCGCTCAGTCCGCGGCGAACGACGCTGCAAGGCGCCCGCAATTCGCGACTCGTCGCGCCCCCGCCCGCCTGGCGTAAATAATCGTCGAGCAAAGTGATCTGCCGATCCGGCAATTCCCGGGACAGGCCGCGCACCAGTCGCTCTAAATCCCGCGGAGCCGCGACTTCCCACCGAGCCATGGGCGGGCGGTGCCGCAGAGGATCCAGCGCCACCGGAACCGCCGAGGGCGAGGGCGACATCAATGGCGCCCGGTCCGGCAGGTTCGAATTCGGTATCAGCAGACCGTCGGGCCAGCGATCGATCCAGTTCCGCCGCTGCACTGGCAGATAGCCGTCGGCATAAAGCGGCGCCGCGCGATCGAAGCCGGCGGAATTGCTGAGACGATATTGGACCATGGCCAAAAGCGCGCCGGCGCGACAACGCGCGACATCGCTAGCGGCGGTAGACGCGCAGCCTTCCAACCAGAGGCGCTGATACACCGGAAGCAGATTGGCCTCGTCGGCAGCGATGTCGATTGCCGTCACCGCGCGATCATCGTTTACCGGAACGCCGTGAAACTCAGGTCCCAGGTTTTGGAGGCGACTCGCCACCGCGCGGTCCGCCGTGGTCTCGCCCCAGCTCGCATCGGGGAACATGGGGGCCTGGTTCTGATGACAGCTGGCGCAAAGCGCGCGCCTCGCGTAGCGCGCCTCGGGCTCGCGCCTCGAGCCATAGTCGCGCACTACCTGAAACTCGAAGCGACGGGCGGCGTCATTGTAGCTGATGATTTCCAAGGTCTCGGATCGCGGCTGATAACCCAGGAACAGTCGATTCTTGAGCGGAACTCCGATGGGTCCCACGCCTGAGTCCGGCGCCCCGGTCACAGCCACTACGATGCGCGGAGATTCGAAGTAATCCGGCGCCGCGGCTTCGCGCTGTAGCGATCGACCGAGCGGGATCAACGTCGAATCCAAAGGCGACCGTGCCATGGAATTTCCACCTGCGGCCTGCTCGAGCTTTTTCAGCAGGCGGGCGAAGGGAAAGGGAATGTCGTGAACA
This sequence comes from Gammaproteobacteria bacterium, assembly GCA_041605275.1. GTDB lineage: Bacteria > Pseudomonadota > Gammaproteobacteria > HK1 > HK1 > CAMYJH01. Next base: position 4,373 of record JBFIYQ010000050.1, on the reverse strand, counting down.
ACGCCATCGGGCGTGACGCGGCTGAACACACTATCGAATGCGGACGCGCCGACGGGCGGCAAATCGGCACCTGGATCGCCGGGATCCACCGCCCAGGTGCCTCTCTCGGCAACCACCGGTGTCGTACTTACGCTGTACTCATGCCCCGGCTCCGGAGGCCGTGACCCGAGGCTCCGTTCCAGAAACGCGGCCACGTCGTCGATGGCACGCACATGGGCGAGCCGGTCGTAGGCGCGCTCCGCAGATCCGGAGACATTGGCGCCATCAGCTCGCGGATCGTCGAATCCCGGCAGCGTTCCCTCGTACACCCGCACCTCGATTGAGGATGCGTCTGCCGGCGCAACGCAGAATTCGCCCGCGCCCTGCGCATCGGAGCCGGCACGCAGCTCTAACAGTGGACGGGAAGTGGAGAAGTCCCCTTTGAAACAACGCTCAGGGGTCACGGCCACGGCGGCGGAGAAGACCCCATCAGGGATCCCTTCTATCAGCGCGCCGATCGGCGCATCGCCCCAGCCCATCACCGCGATTCGTTCGCGGTCGACCTCAGAGCGGAAAGACAAATAACGCGCCGCAGCCAGCGCATTGCGCAAGCGCCTGCGCTTGATATCGTCCCTGTCATCCGAGTCTTCGACGCCGCAGGTCAAGTAACGGTCGTGCATGAAGAAGTCGTCGACCAGCAGGGCCACATAGCCGCGCTCGGATAGCGACTGCGCCCAGGTGACGTGGAAAGCTCTGCGGCCTTCACAGCCAGGCAACAGAACCACCGCCGGATGACGGCCGGGTTCCAGCGGAATGCTTACAAATCCTCGCACCGGGTTGGCGCTGCGGCCGCTCGCGTCTTCGCCAATTTGGCCCACGGACTCGTTGGGGGTGAGAGGGAAGGTAATCCAGTCCGCGGCGGCGGAACCGGTGAGCCCCGCGAGAAGGACGCCGGCAAGGAGTGCAAAGGCGAGTTCGCGGAGGATTCGCATCGACGCGTCCGGGCTAGAGCGCATCCCTGAATTCTAATTTAATCGGGGTCTAATCGTTTAATCGGGGTCAGAGACGCATTTTGTAACAAGACCCCGTAAACCGTTGCAGAACCGGATATTTTAGAGCCAGAAAAATTGCCCTCAGCCTTCATGAACCTTGCCCCGAACCTGGGTCAAATAGGGCGTATATTTAGGGAACAATGATAAATTTCACCAAACCAGCATGATTTCCTCCCGCGACTACCCCGACCCGTCCCGTCAGTCCCTTGGCAGCGTAGGTACGCTGCGCCGCTTTCTGCCCTATCTCTGGCCTGAGGGGGAGTGGGGGCTGCGCGCCCGGGTGATGCTGGCGCTGGTCAGCCTGGCCCTTGCCAAGGTAGCGGTAGTCTTCGTGCCCATCTTCTATCGCGACGCCGTGGATGCCCTGGACATGGACCCGGGCTCGGCCGCTTTGACGCTGCCCGTCGGGCTGATCCTCGCCTACGGCGGGGCCCGGGTGCTGTCGCTCGCCTTCGGCGAGCTTCGCGATGCGCTCTTTGCCAAAGTCGGCCAGCGCGCTATACGCACCATCGCGTTGCAGGTGTTTCGCCATCTGCACGCCATGTCGCTGGGCTTTCACCTCTCCCGCCAGACCGGAGGCCTGTCGCGATCCATCGAGCGCGGCACCAAGGCCATTGAGATTCTGCTCCGCTTCAGTCTGTTTAGCATCGTGCCCACCCTGCTCGAGCTGGGCCTGGTGTTCGTAATCCTGTGGCAAACGCTGGACATCTGGGTGGCGCTGGTGACCGTGGTCATTGTGGTGGTCTACATCGCCTACACCATGCTGGTGACGGAGTGGCGGATCAAATTTCGCCGGGCCATGAACGAGGAAGACAGCCGCGCCAACACCCGCGCCATCGACAGCCTTTTAAACTACGAAACGGTCAAATACTTCGGCAACGAGGAGCACGAGGCCCGGCGCTACGATTCCGCCATGCGCGGTTACGAGCAGGCCTCCATTCGAAGCCAGACTTCGCTGGCCCTGCTCAACGTCGGTCAGGCGATAATCATCTCTTTGGGCCTCACCGCGGTGATGCTGATGACGGCCCAGGGGATTGTCGCCGGCACGCTGACCCTCGGCACCTTCGTCATGGCCAACACCTATCTGATGCAGCTCTACCAGCCGCTCGGATTCTTCGGCTTCGTCTACCGCGAGATCAAGCAGTCGCTCATCGACATGGAGAAGATGTTCGAGCTCATGGGCGAGGAGATCCAGGTGGCCGACAGCCCGGATGCGAAACCGCTTGCAGTGAACGGCGGTGAGGTCAGCTTCGACAACGTGCACTTCGACTACGACGTGCGCCGGCCAATTCTCATAGGCGTATCGTTCAGTGTGCCCGCGGGCAAGACAATCGCGGTGGTCGGACCGTCCGGTTCGGGGAAGTCCACCATCGCCCGGCTGCTGTATCGCTTCTACGACGTGGCCCGAGGCGCAATCCGCATCGACGGCCAGGACATTCGAAAGGTCACCCAGGATTCCCTGCGCGCCTGCATCGGCGTCGTCCCTCAGGACACCGTTCTTTTCAACGAGACCATTTACTACAACATCGCCTACGGAAAGCCGGGGGCCACGCCGTCCGATGTGGAACACGCGGCAAGGATGGCCCACATCCACGACTTCATCATGGCCATGCCGGACGGCTACCAGACGCTGGTGGGCGAAAGGGGCTTGAAGCTCTCGGGCGGCGAGAAGCAGCGGGTCGCCATCGCCCGCACCGTGATCAAGGATCCCGTTATTCTGCTGTTGGACGAAGCGACCTCGGCGCTGGACTCCCACACCGAGCAGGAGATCCAAAAGAATCTCCGAGAAATTGCCCAGGGCCGCACCACGCTTTGCATCGCCCATCGGCTCTCAACGGTGGTGGACGCGGACGAGATCCTGGTGCTCGAAGACGGCGTCGTGGTGGAACGCGGTCGCCACGCGGAGCTGCTCAAGCTGAAGGGCGTTTACGCCAGAATGTGGCAGCGGCAGCAGGAGGCCCGGGAGCAGGACGGGGATTATCCCGCTGACGTATTGGTGACTTAAATATTACGAAGCCCGTAATGTAAGAAGTCTTCCGAATCCTTCAATCGGCTCGTTGAATCCCGCGGTTCTGAGGCTGAGCCAGATGCTCGCCTGGTTGCTGGTGATTACCGGCCGACGGATTTCGCGCTCGATTTCGCCCGCCACCTGCGCGCCGCGCAGAGCGGTGCAGGAAATGAACAGGGCCTCGGAGTCATCTGTCACGGCGTCGCGCGCCGCCGCGACGATTTCGCTTAAGCTGATTCTCGCCATGTCCCGGTCGTCGGCAAAACCCAGACAGACCAGGTTCGCCACCTGGAAACCGTGTTTTTCGAAGTAGCCTCTGAACAATTCTCCGGTCACAGGGAGATAGGGCGTCAGGATGCTTATCCGCTTTGCGCCGAGCTTTTCGAGCGCCGTCCGCGCCGCCAGCGGCGGCGTGATCACCGGCACGCCGGGCTTCGATTCATTCAACGCCGCCTGCACCACATCGTCTCCCAATAAAACCGACGCCGCGGTGCAACTGTAATAGATCGCATCCAGGGATTCGCCCGGCAGGATCAGCGCCGAGGCCTCGGTCAGGCGCGGCTGCATGCGGGCAAGATTCTCGGGCGTGGCGGGATTTTCGAAAGCGACGCGGTTAACGTAAATGCCAACGTCTTCACGCGGACAGATGCGGACGAAATCGCGCTCGGTGGTATGGTCGGTGGCGAGCACGACGACGCCAATGCGAAAGCGTTCGGCGCGCGGGTCGAGGGAAAATTCGTGCGGATTTTTCTGTACCCTGACTGAGGCCATTTGTCTTCAGCGCGCTAACAGACTTAAACGCTGCTCACTATACCGGGAAAACCGGGTCAGAGGCTTTTAGTCACCGCCACTATCGCCTCGACCGTTCCTTGGACCAGTTTGTCCGCTTCTGCTTGGCTCAGGCATAGCGGTGGTGCGAAGCCGATGATGTCGCCCTGGGGCATCGGGCGCGCGATGATTTTTCTGTCGAGCAGCGCCGCAGTTACCCTTGGTCCCACCTTCTTCGACGGGTCGAAAAACTTCCGGCCGTCTTTCTCTTCGACCAGCTCGACCGCACACAGTAGGCCTTCACCGCGGACCTCGCCCACGTTGGGGTGATCGGCCAGCGCCGACGCCATGTTCTCATTAAGATAACTCCCGACTTCGCGCGCGTTTTCGACCAGACCCAGCTCATCGATCAGCTGAAGGTTGGCGATACCGGCGGCGGCCCCGATAGGGTGAGCGGAATAGGTCCAGCCGTGGCCGATGGGCCCGTATTCGTCGGTGCCCTGCTCGAGCACCCGCCAGACTCTGTCAGAAACGATGGAGCCGGAGAGTGGCGCGTACGCGGAAGT
>JBFIYQ010000049.1:0-11206 GCA_041605275.1 Gammaproteobacteria bacterium | reverse complement strand
GATGCGGACAGGGAATTCCTGACCGCCGGGGACGTGTTCTCTAATGACTGCATCGACGCTTACATCGAGCTCAATATGGAGGAGGTCACGCGCTTTCGCATGACCACCCATCCGGTGGAATTCGACATGTACTACAGCCTGTAGAAAGCTGGCGCCTCATGCTCCGCGCGATGCTCCCGTAGGGGGCGCGAAAATGGCTTCCCGGATTACCGGCAAGCCCGCCTAAGCCCCCGATTTTCGGGGGCTTTTTTCTTGAGACGGGGAACCGACTCATCTATGTTGAAGAGATGAAGTGGGTACTCCTCGTATGCGTATCAATGCTGGCGACGCCGTCCGTTGCTGCCGAGTTCTACAAGTGGCGGCTGCCCGACGGCTCTATTGAATACTCCGATAAGCCGCCGGTGGAAGGGGCGGAAAGAGTCGAACTCAAGCCGCTGGTGACCTACACGCCGCCGGCGGTGTCGGCACCGCCGGCGACGCCGGAAATGGAAAAGGCCGAGGAAAACGACGGCTACGACAGCTTTACCATCACCTCTCCCGTCAACGAGGCAGCAATCCGGGATAACGCCGGCAACATTACTGTCAGCTTCACCACATCCCCGGGCTTGGCCAAGGGGCACGCCATCAATGTCATCTTGGACGGGCGGGAGGTGATCCGCAGCACCGGCGGGGCGGTGACGCTCAGCGATGTGAGTCGGGGCACCCACAGTATCCAGGCCATCATCGTCGACCAGAGCGGCGCCGAAATTGCCCGCACCGATAGCATCACCGTTCACCTCAAGCGCGCTTCCTCTCTGTTTTGAGCTTGGATCCGCTCAAAGCCGACATTGGCGAACGCCGCAGAAGAGGCTGATTGCCTTGCGCCTCAAACAACATGCCCGGGGGCGGGGCAGGAATTTTTAAGATTCAAGCCGAATCAACGTAAGCTCCCGATTTACAGGGAATTTCTTCTTGAGACCGTGGTTTCCCTGATATATGTTTGATAGATGAAAGCGTGGATTTTGGTCCTCACCCTGACCCTTGCTGCGGCAGCCGTCGAAGCTGAAATTTACAAGTGGCGGCTGCCCGACGGCTCCATCGAGTACTCCGATCGCCCGCCGGCGGCGGGCGCGGAACGGGTCGAGATGAGTCCGCTGGTGACTTATTCGCCCCCCGCGGCCCCATCGCCGGGCGCGGCGCCGGAAACGGAAGACGAGGCGGCCTTCGAGGGCTACAAAGGCTTCGCCATCGCGTCCCCCGCCGACGGCGCGGATATCCGGGAAAACGCCGGCGAGGTGACCCTGAATTTCGCCATTACCCCGAGCCTGGTCGAGGGCCACGCTGTCGATGTCTTCATGGACGGGCGCAAGTTCGGCCGCAGCACAGCCGCGGTGGTCACGCTGAGCAACGTGGACCGGGGCACGCACCAAATCTACGCTACCCTGGTGGACGAAACCGGTGCCGAGCTCAAGCGCAGCAATACCATTACCGTCCATCTTAAGCGCGCCGCCAACGTCGGCACGGCCATCGGTGGGGCGAGAAGTCCCGGCGGCCCGCAGAGTCCCGGAGGTCCGGCGAGCCCGGGCGGCGCGCAAAGTCCCGGCGGGCCTTTGAGCCCTGGCGGTCCGGATCCCCGCTTTGGCGCCACGCCGACGCCGCCCCCCTGAAAGCGTCCAAAGGCCGGTATAAGCCACCTCAGCCGAGCTGATACTCGGTGTATGCACCAGTTTGGTGCATACTGTGGGCATGTTGCGGGCATTCTCCACCCACGGAACTCCAGTGAAGGGCTGTTATTGCCTCAGGCAATGGCGGCTGGCGCCGCTTTTGGCGCTATTGCCTGGGATCGAGGGATCTGGTCCGGATATTGCTCCGCTTATTTTCGCCCATGAGCGCTAAACGCAAGACCACATCCGTTACTCGGCGACCGGGAAACATCACCCCCCTTCGCCGCCCGGACCACCTGATCGTCGACAACCTGACGACGGCGGTGCTGGTCCTCGATACCGAGCTTTGCATTCACTCGCTGAACCCAGCCGCCGAGGCGTTGCTCGACGTCAGCGCCAACCAGGTGCGCGGCATGGACCTGCGCCAGCTGCTTCCGGAGGCCAAGGTCTTCGCCGAGGCGCTTTTGAGAATCGCCGCCTCCGGCTACCCGCTCACCGAGCGCGATATGCAGCTGGTGCTGCCCAACGCCACCGTCATCACCGTCGATTGCGTGATGACGCCGGTGACCGAGCCGTCCGCCGCCGACGGCATCCTGGTGGAGCTCCTGGATCTGGATCGCCACAAACAGATCTCGCGGGAAGAGCAGCTCATGTCGCAAAACGAGTCGGCGCGTGCTCTGGTGCGCGGGCTGGCCCACGAAATCCGTAATCCCCTGGGGGGTCTGCGGGGCGCGGCCCAGCTGCTGGACCGGGAGCTCGAGTCCGACGAGCTCAAGGAGTACACCCGAATTATCGTTCACGAGGCCGACCGGCTTCAGGCTCTGGTGGATCGACTGCTCGGTCCGAGAACGCGGCTTAAGAAACGCGCGATGAATATTCACGAGGTCACCGAGCACGTGCGCGCTCTGGTGGAGGCCGAGGCGCCCGCCGGGGTGGTGGTGGATCGCGACTACGATCCCAGCATACCCGAGCTCGCCGCCGACCCGGAGCTCCTTATTCAGGCCGCCCTCAACGTGGTGAAGAACGCGGTGCAGGCTATCGACGGCGCCGGCCGCATTCTGATCAAAACCCGCATCCACCGTCAGTACACCATCGGTCAGCGACGCCATCGCCTGGTGGTTCGGGTGGACGTCAGCGACAACGGGCCGGGAATTCCAGATGAGCTCAAGGCGCTCGTTTTCTATCCCATGGTGACCGGCCGTTCCGAGGGCACCGGCCTGGGCTTGAGCATCGCCCAGTCTCTAGTAAATCAGCACGGGGGACTGATCGAATGTCACAGCGAGCCGGGCAACACGACCTTTAGCATCCTGCTGCCGGTGGGCGACGGCGGCGAAAACGATTTCCAGCAGACCGGATCCGCCACCGGGTCCGGACAATGGTGAGCAGTTTGATGAACGTTTGGGTCATTGATGACGACAAGTCGATTCGCTGGGTGCTGGAAAAGGCGCTTGCCCGCGAGGGTATGAGCGTGACCGGCTTTGCCAGCGGCACCGGCGTGCTCGAACAGCTGGAGCAAAAACGTCCCGACGTCATTCTCTCCGACATCCGCATGCCGGAAACGGACGGGCTCACGCTGCTGGAGTCCATTTCCGAGCGCTGTCCCGGCTTGCCGGTAATCATCATGACCGCGTATTCGGATCTGGACAGCACGGTGGCGGCTTTTCAAAGCGGCGCCTTCGAATATTTGCCCAAACCCTTCGACGTGGACGACGCTGTGGCGCTGGTGCGTCGTGCCGCAACCCACTCGCGGGAACAGCGCTCCGTGTCGCGTCCCGCGATCGAAAGTCCGGACCGCAGCATCATCGGGTCTGCCCCGGCCATGCAGGAGGTTTTCCGCGCCATCGGACGTCTCTCACGCTCCAATATCACGGTGCTGATTACCGGCGAGTCCGGCACCGGCAAAGAACTGGTGGCGCGGGCGTTGCACCGCCACAGCCCGAGATCCGGGAAGTCGTTCATTGCGCTCAACACCGCGGCGATCCCCAAGGAGCTGCTGGAGTCCGAGCTGTTCGGACATGAGCGCGGCGCCTTTACCGGGGCCCAGACCCAGCGCCGGGGACGATTCGAGCAGGCCAACGGCGGCACGCTGTTTCTCGATGAAATCGGCGACATGCCCTCGGAGCTTCAGACCCGGCTGCTGCGGGTGCTGGCCGACGGCGAGTTTTATCGCGTCGGTGGTCACGAGCCTATCCGCGTCAACGTGCGCATCATTGCCGCTACGCATCAGGATCTCGAGGCCCGCGTTCGCGAAGGGAGCTTTCGCGAAGATCTTTTCCATCGCCTCAACGTCATACGCGTGCACTCGCCGGCACTGCGGGACCGGCGCGAGGACATTCCGCTGCTGCTGAATCATTTTTTGAAATCTGCGGCGGAAGAGCTGAACACGGAGGTGAAAACGCTCAAGCCCGAAGTCGAGCGCTACCTTGCCAGTCTCGACTGGCCGGGAAACGTGCGGCAACTGGAAAACACCTGCCGCTGGCTCACGGTGATGGCGTCGGGCAGCGAGATTCACATGGTCGATCTGCCGCCGGAGCTTAAAGCGCCGGAGGAGGGCGAGGAGGCTGCGCTGAGTTGGGAAGAAGGGCTCAAGCGCTGGGCGGAGCGACAGCTGTCCACTGGTAAACATGACATTCTCGACGAAGCGTTGCCCCGATTCGAAAAGATCTTGCTGGATGCCGCGCTTCGATTCACCGGCGGTCGGCGCCAGGACGCCGCCCGCTTGCTGGGTTGGGGTCGGAATACCCTGACGCGGAAGATAAAAGATCACGGGATGTGATGGCCGCGGCAGATGGAGGTAAAAAGTTTTTAGCTGGCGGATAGTAAATAGGGGCGTGCAAATTGGGCTTTTTACTCTTCATCTGGTATCTACCATCCGCGACCTACGATTACGCATTTGCTCCTCTGCAATCCTTTAATATTCCGAAAGGCTTAAGCCCCGGTCTTCCACCGTGCAGCCCATCGACTGGCTTTACCGATCCGCACGCCTTCATCCTGACGCCATTGCCGTAGACGCGCCGGGTACCGAGCTCAGCTACGCCGAGCTGGTCGATCGGGTCGACGCCCTGGCGTCGGCGCTGCAGATCCTCGATCCGTCTTCGCATTCCCGCATCGGCGTGTGCGGCCACAACACTTTGGAACATCTGCTTTCCATCCTCGCGGTGATGGCGGCGGGAAGAGTGTGGGTGCCGCTCAATCCGCTGGACTCGCCCTCGGAGCTTCAATCGAAGACTGCGCTGGCTCGCCCGGAGCTGGTCATTGCCGATGGCGATTGTCTCTCAGCCGTTGAGAATGCCGCTGCGAAGGTCGTCGTCGGCGCCGGCGGATCGCTCGAGAGCGATTCGGCGAGCACGGTCGCCGCTCTGATAAAGCGATACCTTGGTCGCCGGCCGGCGCGTGCTTGCCCCGGCCCTGACGGAATTCAGGCGCTCAAGTTCACCGGCGGCTCCAGCGGGGCGCCCAAGGGGGTGCTCCAGCCCTACCGCGCGTGGATAGCCGGCGCCATCAACATGCTTGCCGCCCATCGCTTCGAGGCCCGGGATCGATTTCTGCTGGCGGCGCCGCTTACCCACGGCACCTCCTGCTACGTCACCCCGATACTGGCCGCCGGGGGAGCTCTGGTGCTGCTCGGCGGCCGGGCGAGACCCGATGCTGTTCTGGACGCCTTTGCCCGCAAGTTGGTGACCGCGACCTTTCTGCCGCCGACGCTGATTTACATGCTGATGAGCGCTCTGGGCGACGCCGCCGCGGACTACGGCCGCCTGAGGCTTCTGATCTACGGCGCCGCCCCCATGCCGCCGGAGCGCGTGCGCGAGGCCCAGTCGGTGTTCGGTCCCATCATCGGCGCCAACTACGGACTGACCGAAGCGCCTCAGATCATCACCGCGCTGACGCCGGAGGAGGCAGGCGGGGAACGCCTCGCCTCCGCGGGACGCGCGGGACTCACCAATCGGGTGGAGGTCATGGGCTCCGACGGCGAGATTCTGCCGCCCGGGGAATCCGGCGAAGTCGTTGTCAGCGGTGATCTGGTCATGAGCGGCTATCTGGATCTTCCCAAGCAGACGGCCGACACGCTGAAAGACGGCTGGCTGCATACCGGAGACCTGGGCCACCTGGACGAGCGGGGCTTTCTCTACATCACCGATCGCATAAAGGACGTGATCATCACCGGCGGCTTCAACGTCTACCCCGGCGAAGTGGAGCGGGTTCTCTCTGCCCACCCCGCGGTGAGCGAATGTGTGGTGTTCGGGCTCGCCGACGACAAATGGGGCGAGGCCGTGCACGCGGCCGTCACCCTGCGAAACGGTCAATACGCGAATGCCGAAGATCTCATTGGCTTCGTCAAAAAAGGACTGGGTTCGGTGAAAGCGCCAAAGAAAATTCATCTGCTACAAGACGTGCCCAGGAGCCCGGTGGGCAAGGTGCAGCGAAGGAAGGTGCGCGAGCTGATCACGCGCGGCGGGTGAAACGGATTCGAAGTAACGCCCTCTGTGATACCAAGGGCGCGTGAAATATTCAGCTTTCCGCGGCTGTCTGGAGCGCCTTGATGTCCGGTGTCGGCCGTGACAACGCCGGGTCGTCGGCGAGCGCCCGCTCGATGGCGGCGGCCGCGGCGATGACCAAGCGGTCCGAGTGCCAGCGCGGCCCCACCAGCTGAATTCCGAAAGGCGTTCCGGTTTCGTCCAGTCCGCAGGGAATGGAAACGATGGGATGACCGGTGAGCGTCAGCCCGGCGGTGAGATCCGCCCACTGGATGTAGTTCTCCAGCTCGACCCCGTTGATATGGGTGCAGAAAAGCTGATCCACGGGAAACGGGGGCACCGCGACGGTGGGGCAGACAAGCAGATCGAAGTCCTGGAAGAACTGCTGGAGCTTTCGATACATGCGAGTGCATTCGGCGTAGGCCCAGCCGATGTCCTCCGGCTTCATCGCAAGCCCGGCCTCCACGTTGCCGGTCACATTGGGACCAAGCAGATCCTTGTGCTTTCGGTAGTTGTCCAGCTGCCCGGCGAGAAAATGCAGACCGCGAATGAGCCAGAAAACGCGGGTCGACTCCTTCATCTCGGGATCCCGCGGCTCGCAGCTCCCCAAAAGCGGCGCGATTCGAGCGATGCACTTCTTAAACGTCTCGCGAATGCCGTTGTCCACGTGGGCAAAGCCCAAGTCTTCGGAGAAGGCGACGCGCAGAGACGAAAGCTCCGTCTCTTCGATCCGGGCGTAGCTTGCCGCATCGAGCGGACGCGCCAGGGGATCGCAGACGTCGCTGCCGGCCATGGCGGAGAGCATCAGTGCCGCGTCCGCCACCGTTCTCGCCATGGGCCCCTGCACGTTGTAGGTGGTCAGCCCAATCACCCGCCGGTCCGATGGAACCAGGCCGGGCGTGCCGCGTATCGCGACCACGCCGCAAAAAGCGGCGGGAATGCGCAGGCTCCCGCCGGTATCGGAGCCGGTGCAAATGGGCATCATGTCGCAGGCCAGGGCGACAGCGGATCCTCCGGAGGATCCGCCGCAGGTGCGATCGGTGTCGAAGGGATTGCGCGTCGCGCCGTAGACCTTGTTCACGGTGTTGGCGCCGGCGCCGAATTCCGGCGTATTGGTTTTGCAAAGCGCGATGGCCCCGGCCCTTCGCAGCGCTGCGATGATGCGTTCGTCTTTGTCCGGAACGTGGTCCTTATAAATGATTGATCCGAACGTGGTGCGAATGCCTTCGGTGACGTTGAGATCCTTGATGCCTAACGGCAGGCCGTGAAGCGGACCCAAGTCCCTGCCCTTGGCCGCCGCCGCCTCTGCGCTCCTGGCCTCGTCGCGGGCGCGCTCGAAACAGCTCGCCACCACGGCGTTGACCGTGGGATTCACCGCCTCGATGCGTGCGATGCAGTCGTCCAGAAGCTCGAGCGGCGAAAGCGCCTTCGTTCCGATCAGCTCCCGCGCTTTCAGGGCGCTCAACTCGCAGGGCCGACTCATGCCGCGCGGCTTCCGTTCTTGATGGCGAGAGTTTTCATCACGTTGTGCACGATGCGCAGGCCGACGTCGCCGGCCAGGGTCATGATCGATTCGGGATGAAACTGCACCGCCGCCACGGGAAGCTCCCGGTGCTCAATCGCCATGATCAGGCCGTCGTCGGTTTCCGCGGTGACCTCGAGCACTTCCGGAAGGACGTCGCGGACGGCAAAAATTGAGTGATAGCGTCCCGCCTCGAAGTCCTGCGGCACGCCGTCGAAGATGGAGCCGCCGAGCACTCGCACACGGGAATTTTTGCCGTGCATCGGCCTGGGAAGAATTTTCAGCCGGCCGCCGTAATATTCGACGATGCCCTGAAGGCCCAGGCACACACCAAATACGGGCAGGCCCAGGTCCAGCGCCATGCGAATGGTCTCGGCCAGCTCGAAGTCTTCGGGACGTCCCGGTCCGGGCGAAAGCAGCACCAGATCGGGAGACTCCTGCTGCAGGCGCTCCATCGGAAACCCGCAGCGGTAGGTCACCACCTCAGCGCCGGTCTGACGAAAATAGCCGGCCAGGGTGTGCACGAACGAGTCCTCGTGATCCACCATGACCACCTTCTTGTTCAATCCGGGCCGCTCCGAAAAGACCTCGACGTCGGGCGGGGCCTCTTCATCGGACCGGGTAATGGCGTCCAGCAGCGCCGAAGCCTTGAGTCGCGTTTCCTGTTCTTCCGCGTCCGGGTCCGACTCGAACAGCAGGGTGGCGCCGGCGCGGACCTCGGCGACGCCGTCTTTGATCCGCACCGTTCGCAAGGTAAGCCCGGTGTTCATGCTGCCGTTGAAGCCAATGAACCCCATCGCGCCGCCGTACCAGCAGCGCGGAGAGCGCTCGTGATCCTCTATGAACTGAATCGCGTGCTGCTTGGGCGCGCCGGTAACGGTAACCGCCCAGGTATGCGCCAGAAAGCCGTCCAAGGCGTCGTATCCTTCGCGCAGCACCCCCTCCACGTGATCGACGGTGTGGATGAGGCGCGAATACATCTCGATCTGTCTCCTGCCGATAACTTGAACACTGCCGGGTTCGCAGACGCGAGACTTGTCGTTTCGATCCACGTCGGTGCACATCGTGAGCTCGGAGTTTTCTTTCTCCGAAGACAACAGCTCCAATATTTGAGCGGCGTCTCCGATGGCGTTGGTGCCGCGCTTGATCGTGCCGGAAATAGGGCAGGTCTCGATCCGCCGTCCTTCTACACGCACGTACATTTCGGGCGAGGCGGCGACCAGGTACTCCTGCTCGCCCAGGTTCATCAGCGCCCCGTAAGGCGCCGGATTGCGCATCTTCAATCGCCGGAAGACCTCGGAGGGGGGCGCAGGGCAGGGCTCGAAGAAAGTCTGGCTCGGCACCACCTCGAACAGATCGCCGCGCCGAAAATGCTCGATGGCGTCGCGGACGGTATCGGCATACTCGCCCGGGGCATGGTCACATCTCGACTCGGCCTCCGGCGCCGGGACATACGCGGAGTCCGTGCCGCCTCGCTGCAGACCGCGAGTGTCGCCGTCCTCGGTTTCAAACTCGTAGCGGTAGAGTGTGGCCACCTCTCGCCGGTGGTCGACGATGAGAATTTCATCGGGAAGATAAAGCACAAGATCCCGCTGAGAGCCGTCGCGATTGAGCTTTTTTCGCACCGGCTCGAATTGAAACGCGAGCTCGTAGCCAAAGGCGCCATAAAGGCCCAGATGCGCATCCCGCTCGGTGCCGAACAGCTCGATGATTGCGCGAATCACCGAAAACACGGTGGGCTGCTTGCTCCTGAGCTCCTCCGGAAACCACTTGTCGGATTCACGAACAACCCCGGAAGCCAGATTGTCTTCCTTCTGAAGAGACTCGACCGCCTCGCAGCTATCGAGCGCGCTGACCAGCTTTGGCAAGACGACGCCGCCGCGCGGGTTCAACGCGCGCAGGGTGAAATTTCGTCCGCGCGCGGTGAACTCGATAATCGGGTCGACGAAGCCGATGTCCCAGCGGGTATAGCGACCGGGATACTCGAAGGACGAGGTGAGGAGAACGCCGCGTCGATTGTCCAGCGAGTCCGATATGGAGTCCGCGGCGTGGGCATAGGGCTGCGGAACGTCCTCGCGCCGAATACGGATCCCGCCGGCGGTTTCGTATATCAGTCCGGGACTGTCGCGATGGGTCTTTGTCATGAGTTCACCCCGCGGCACGGCGCCGCGCCGTTTCATGCAGTAACGGGCTGGGGATGCGGCGGGGCCTAAACGAAAAGGCCGCCAACATCCGTGGCGGCCCTTTCTTTGATACTCGACGAAACGAAGCTATCGCGGCCGCCCGGTCAAGACGGCCACCACCAGACGCGTTCGGCGGCAGAGCACTTCGATTTCATGGCGGGAAGCTTGACCCGCCCCGGGCGGAGTGTCAAGAAAGCGGCAAGCCCATCGGCTGAAGGAGGCGCCAAGTCGGCGCTGATGGGTTAAATTCGCGACTGGAGATGAAGAGCGCGGGAGCAGGCAGCGTGTTGGCTCATTTCCGGCGAATGGGGTTACTCCTCGCGGCCGCCATTTTTCCGTTGATGGCGGAACCTGGCGCCGCAACGGCCGCGGATACCGATTCGCACGCCCTAGCGTGGTCCGAGACGGCGTTACCGTCTCCGGGGCTCGCGCCTGAGGAGGTGGTGCGAATTCAGCTCCGGGCGCTGCGGGAGAACGACGAGACCAACGAGGGCATCGCCATCGCGTTTCGATTCGCCTCGCCCCGGAACAAGGCGTCCACCGGTCCGCTGCCGCGCTTCATCCAGATGATCAAAGCGGGTCCCTATCGGCTCATGCTCGAGTTCGAGCACGCGAGTTACACCGCCACCAGAGTCCAGGGCGACCACGCGGTGCAGCGCGTAACCCTGGTTGGCCCGCGACAGATTCGCACTTATGACTTCCTGCTCCAGCGCCAGGCCGGTCCGCCCTGCGACGGCTGCTGGATGACGGAAGCGGTGGTCATCGTGCCTGGTGTGGAGTCGGCGGTGTGATCGGTTCTAAAGGTGGTCTACGAAGGAATCCTTGATAATTGCTTTTTTGACCGACATACGAGATACAACACACGACATAGTGATCGCGCAAGCTGGGCTTGATTAGCAATGAACGCGGCAACGGCTGTCAGCATATACACCCTCGGCCACAGCCGACATTCCATAGACGCCTTTATTCTTCTGCTGAAACAACATCGGATCGAGCGCGTTGTCGACGTTCGGGGTCAGCCCTATTCGCGCCACAATCCTCAGTTCAACCGGGAGCCCTTCTCGCGATGCCTGGCGGCGGAGGACATCGACTACGCCTGGAGCGGTGCACATCTGTCCGGGCGACCCGGCGAGGCTCGATTTTATGGGACCGGCGGAGAAGTACTGTGGGATAAGCTCATGAAAAATCCCGAGCTACACGCCGCACTGGATTCGCTTGCCGAAGATGCCCAGGCGTGCCGCATCGCGCTGGTTTGCGCGGAAGAAGATCCGATTTGCTGTCACCGTCGGTTTTTGCTGACGCCCCCGCTGACCGCCCGTGGTCTGGCGGTGTTGCACCTCCGCGGGGATGGCCGGGTGCAGCCGGAGTCGGAGCTACTTG
>JBFIYQ010000048.1:0-11490 GCA_041605275.1 Gammaproteobacteria bacterium | reverse complement strand
TTGCAAACGTGAAAATCATCCCGCGCGCATCTAATCGGCACGCGAGCTACTGGGCTTTCGTCGTTCATCGCACGTCAGGGATCTTGTTGACACTGTTTCTGCCCACCCACTTCTGGGCGCTTGCGCTTGCCATCGAGAGCGAGGCAGCGCTGGATGAGATGTTGCGCTGGTCCGATCACCCTCTGGTCAGGGCATCCGAATTCGTGCTGGTTGTGCTGCTCGCCGCCCACCTCACCGGTGGACTGCGTTTACTCGCGGTGGAGTTCCTGCCCTGGACCGACCGGCAGAAGTCCGTCCTCGCCGCCGCCGGCGGCATTGCCCTTTGCGTCGGCGTGCTTTTCCTGCTCAATGCCGCTTGAAATCATTTCGCTGCTTGCCGGGGCGTTTGCCGCGGCATTCGTGAGCGGCGCTTTTGGTTTCGGCAACGCACTGGTGGCGGCCGCCATCTGGCTGCCGTTTCTCGAACCCCGCGCCGCGGTGCCGCTGATCATCATCACCGGACTGGTGATGCACGCCTGGTCGCTGAGGGCGCTGAAAACAAAGCCGAGTATTCGACGTCTGACGCCCTTCGTCGTCGGGGGACTGGCGGGCGCTCCGCTGGGAACCTGGCTGCTGACCCTGGCCGAACCGGCTCCCTTCCGACGTGCCGTCGGCGTTATCCTGTGCCTCTACGGTGTCACCGCGCTGCTGCTGCGCCCGGGCCGGATGCGGCTCAAACCGTCCCGTGGCGCCGATGCGGCGGTGGGCGCGGCGGCCGGTCTGCTGGGCAATTTCGCCGGTCTCGCGGGTATCCTGCCGACGCTGTGGTGCGGGCTTCGCGGATGGCCACCGGATGAGCAGCGGGCCGTTTATCAACCGGTCCAGCTGGCGCTCGGGCTGATAGCGCTTCTCGGCGTGGTAGCCTCAGGGCTGGTCGGAGGCGAGGTGCTCAAGCGACTGGCGCTGTGCTTTCTGCCCATCGTCGCCGGATTATGGTGCGGTTACGCCCTTTACGCGAGGCTGAATCCGCTTATTTTCGCCAGGGCCGTGCTGGGGCTGGTGCTGTTGTCGGGCGCAGCACTGCTGGTTCAAGGCTGACCAGGAGGAGAGAGTCGATTCTCCAAGGTGTGCGAGCATGAACGTGGACGCGTCGAAAATCGAAGAGGTGGCGAAGGATCTTTACATCCGCGCGCTCAAGGTGCTGCCGGACGACATCAAAGCCGGGTTTTCGCGCCTGGACAAAAGCGAATCCGATTCCACCGCCAAATCCGTGCTCGGTACCATGATCGCGAATATCGAAGTGGCGGAGCGCACCGACAACCTGCTCTGTCAGGACACCGGCCTTCCTATTTACAACGTCACCATTGGGCGCAACGTCGAGGTCGACGGTCAGGCGCTCAAAGAAGCCCTTCGCCGCGGCTGCGAGCGAGCCACCAAAGAGCACCCGCTGAGATCTTCGGTGGTGCATCCCATTACGCGCCAGAACGAGCACACCTCCTGCGGTCAGCGGATGCCGGTAATCAATTTTGATTACAGCGATGACGAAGAGGTGCTGCGTATTGAAATGATCCCTAAAGGCAGCGGCTCGGAAAACGGGTCGTTCTTGAAGATGTGCATTCCCGCGGACGGGGAAATGGGCGTGAAAGCTTTCGTTCTGGACAAGGTGATGGAGGTGGGCGGCCGAGTATGTCCCCCCACCATCATCGGAGTGGGCGTCGGCGGCACCGCGGATCTTTGCATGCATCTGGCAAAGATTGCGGCGACGCGGCCGCTGGGCAGCGTCTGCGAGGATCACGAAGGCGCGCGGCTGGAGCGGGAGCTCACCGATGCGGTGAACAGTCTCGGAATCGGACCGCAGGGATTGGGCGGTGACTCCACCGCCTTCGCGGTGCACGTGGAAACCGCGGCGACCCACATCACCATGAATCCCGTGGCGGTTAACATCCAGTGTCATTCGGCGCGGCGCGCCTCGGCGAAGCTCACGCCCTCGGGCATCGAGTACGGATTTTGATCCGTTCTGGGCGGCGGCCATGGCGTCAAAGCTCGAGCAACTGGACGTCTACCGGCTTTCGCTGCCGCTGAAATATCCCTACCGGCTGTCTTTCATCGAAGTTCGCGATTTCGACACCGTGCTGGCGTTCGCCCGGGACAGCGAGGGACGTTCCGGCTGGGGCGAAGCCACACTGCTGACCGGATACACCGAGGAAACCGTCGAGGGCAGCTATCGCCTCGCCTGCGAAACGGCGGAGGCCATAACCGGTCTGACGCTCGAGAAGGCGAAAACAAAGATCGACCCGCTGATTCCAGCGGCACCCTTTACCGCTACGGCGCTTTTCACCGCGCTGGAAATGCTCCAGGGCGCGCCGCTGCTCGACGTTCGCGGTGGCGCGCGCGTTCCCCTGCTGGCGCTGCTCCACGGAGAAACCGCCGGCGCGCTGGAGGCCGAAATCGAAGCGCATCTTTCAAGCGGCTACCGCACTTTCAAGCTCAAGGTCGGTTTCGACGTGCATAAGGACCTGAATAAAGTGCGCATCGTGCAGTCGATACTTTCCGGCCGCGGCAAACTCCGTATCGACGCCAACCAGGGATATTCCATCGCGGATGCCTGCCGTTTCGCCACTAGCCTCTCTCCGGACAGCATCGAGCTTTTGGAGCAGACCTGCAGAGCCGATGACTGGAGCGCGGCCTCAAGCGTAGCGGCGGTTTCGGTGGTGCCGCTCATGCTCGACGAATCCATTTACTCCATGGACGACGTGGAGCGGGCGGCAGAACTGGGCGCGGCGAGCTTCATCAAGTTCAAGCTGATGAAAGCCGGCGGTCTCGAAAAGCTCGAGGCGGCGCTTCATCGCATACGCGCGCTGGGAATGACGCCGGTGCTGGGTAACGGCGTGGCCTGCGACCTCGGCTGCTGGATGGAAGCCTGCATCGCCGCCCGCGCCATCGACAATGCCGGCGAAATGAACGGCTTCTTAAAAACCTCGGAAAGTCTGTTCCGCACTTCCCTGCAGGTGGAAGACGGCGCCGTCATCCTCCCCGAGGGCTTTGTTCCAGAAATTGATCCAACGGTGCTGGAACGTCACTTGAAGGATCGACGCTCGAAGGCGGCCTGAGGTGGAAAGCCAGGCCAAATGTCGCCAACGGACCCTGGTGACCGGCGTCATCGGCGCCGATACCCATATCGTCGGCAACCGCATCTTGAGCATGGCGCTGGAAAAAGCGGGGTTTAAAGTGGTGGCGCTGGGGGCGCTGACCCCGGCGGAGGAATTCATCAAAGCCGCCATTGAGACCGCCGCCGACGGGATCATGGTGTCCTCGCTCTACGGTCAGGGCGAGCTGGACTGCCGCGGCTTCCGCGAGCTTTGCGTCGAGGCCGGTCTCGACAACATCCTGCTCTACGTGGGCGGCAACCTGGTGGTTGGCAAGCAGCCCTGGACCGAAGTGAAAAAACGATTTCTTGAAATGGGCTTCGACCGCGCATTTCCACCGGGTACCCGCACCGAAGAGGTTATCGAGCAACTGAACGCCGACTTCGCCGCGCGGGGAACGGGGCCGAAGAGGGCCGTCGAGTGAACGCCCTGCTCATCGACTTCGGCAGCACCTACACCAAGCTGCGCGCGGTGGCGCTCGATCCGGCTCGCGTTCTGGCTTCCGGACAGGGGCCGTCCACGGTGGCCAGCGACGTGACCGAAGGCATGAGCGCGGCGCTTGAAGATCTGAAATCCCATATGGGCGAGCTGCCGGTATTCGACCACCGGCTCGCCTGCAGCAGCGCCGCGGGAGGTCTGCGCATGGTCACCGTCGGCCTGGTGCGCGAGCTCACCGCGGAGGCGGCACGTCAGGCGGCGCTCGGGGCGGGCGCCCGGCTGGTAGGCGCGTTCGCCCAGCGGCTCACCGCCAAAGACATTACCGATATCGAGCTGATCGCTCCCGACATTCTGCTTCTGGCGGGCGGCACCGACGGCGGCAACCGCGACGTGATTTTGGATAACGCCCGGGCGCTGTCCGCGGCACGGCTCGACTGTCCGGTAATTGTCGCCGGCAACCGCGCGGTCGCCGACGAGTCCGCGGCCACACTGGTTGCGAAGGCAAAATCGGTTGTTGTGAGCGAAAACGTGATGCCGGAGTTCGGCCAGCTCAATATCGAGCCCGCCCGGGAGGTCATCCGCCAAATCTTCATTCAGCGCATTGTCCACGCCAAGGGTATCGACCGGGCGGCGGCGCAGTTCGACCGGGTGCTGATGCCTACTCCCGCCGCGGTACTGGAAGCCGCGCGACTGCTTTCGGAGGGCGCCGGAAGCGAACCGGGTCTTGGCCCGCTGATGGTGGTGGACGTGGGCGGCGCCACCACTGACGTGCATTCCGTCGCTTCCGGCGAGCCCGCTAAGGCCGGCGTGATTCAGCGCGGACTTCCCGAACCCTACATGAAGCGCACCGTGGAAGGCGATCTGGGCATGCGCTTGAACGCCCGGGGCATTCTCGCCGAGGCCGGGTCCAAGAATATCGCCGCCGTCGCGGGGCTCCAGGCGGAGCGTTTGAAGGCGATGGTCGACTCGGTCTCCTCGAACGCGGACCATCTGCCAGAGGATGACGAGGAGCGGCGCCTGGATTTTGCGCTGGGTCATGCGGCGGTGTGCATTGCGACGCGCCGCCACGCCGGTACCATCGAGACGGTATACACGGTGAACGGACCGGTCACGGTGCAGCGGGGCAAGGATCTGAGCAATCTGGGCGCCGTCATCGGCACCGGCGGCGTGCTGGCCAACGGCGACGCGTCGGCGTCCATTCTGCGAGCCGCGCTGGCGGAGAAAAACGAGCCGATGTCATTGAGGCCGGAGCATCCGCGAATGCTGCTGGACAAGGACTATCTGCTCTACGCGGTGGGCCTGCTGGGGTCGGTGGCGCCGGAGGCAGCGGTGCGGCTGGGCAAAGCGCACTTGGAGCGCGCGGAAACGGAACGGGAGCATGGGCGTAACACCATCGCCGGCAGATAAGCGCTGGAAGTTTTCCGCAGCGCAGATCCCCGAGGATCTGTTTGCCCGACTGCGTGCGGAGAATCTTTGCCGCTGGCCCACCGGCGCCGAAGTGGACCTGGACGAGGCCGCCGGCTATCACCGCGCCCTGCCAGAACACAAACGGCTGGGCGTGGTAATGCGCCAGGCCGCGGCGGAGCACCGCTGCTTGACCCAGCCCCGCGGCGGCTTCGGCACCCTGGAGCTGCAGCGCCGGCTGATGGAGATTCTGGATCGTGACGGCATGGCCGATATCGTCCCCACCACCACCGACAGCTATACCCGCAACGAGCAGTGGCAGAACGCGCAGAAGGGCATCGACGAATCGGTCCGCGCAGGACGATCGATGCTGAACGGCTACCCGATGGTGAATTACGGCGTCAAAGTCACGCGTACCCTGGTCGAGGCGATCGACAAGCCCGCCATCGTACTCTCCGGTACCGCCATGCCCAGGCTCACTTCCGAGATTGGATACGCCGCTGGCTACTCAGGTTATCTCGGCTCCGGCGTCGCCTATACGACGTCGTACACCAAGGACGTCACGCTGGAACAAGGGATTCGCAACTATCAGTATCTGGATCGTCTGACCACCCTTTACCAGTCACGAGGCGTGGAGCTCCACCGGCGACAGCCGGGTTTTCTCACCGGCACCAACATTCCGCCTTCTATCGCCATCATGACCTGCGTTCTCGATGCGCTGCTGGCCGCCGCCCAAGGGGTGCGGAACTATGGCCTGGAGCTCGGGCAGACCCTGCATCTGGTTCAGGACGCCGCCGCCATCCGCACCTGCGGGAGCTTGTGCCAGGAGTATTTGCAGCGTTCAGGCTACGACGACATGTTCACGCCCGTTACCTCGCTCCACTGGATGGGCGCCTGGCCTCAAGACGAAGCCCAGGCGGCGGCACTGGTAGCCTACGGCGGCACCCTGGCGGCCATCGGCGGCGCGGTCAGCGTCACCACCAAGAGCACCCACGAAGCCTTCGGCATTCCTACGCCTGAGGCTAACGCCGAGGGACTGCGCATGACCCGGATGACGGTTTACCTCGCGCGTCACATACGCGTTGACGAGATGCCCGAGTTCAAACGGGAGAAAGAACTGATCGAGCGCGAAGTCCGGCCGGTCATCGACAAGGTGCTGGAAATGGGCGACGGCGACGTTGCCATCGGAACGGTGCGCGCTTTCCAGGCTGGCGTCATGGACATTCCCTGGTCTCCCAATCGCCAGGTCAAGAGCCGCGTGCTGCCGGCGCGGGATGCCGACGGCTACCTGCGCATCCTGGACCGCGGTGATATGCCCATACCCGATGAGGTGATGGAAATTCACCACGAATGTCTAAGAAAACGAGCCGAGGCCGAACGCCGTCCTTTGGATCACGATCTCGCGGTCACCAGCGTGTATGAAATCTCCGAGCCGCTGGGCAAGCTGGCGCCATTCGGTTTCGAGGCGGCGTGACGAATCGCATGTCATATGTCGTATATCGTATGTCGGGACCGCGTGGGTTAGCCTTACCCGCCAACGAAAATGTAGAAGCCCGCTCGCGGGCGAATTTTCCAGAGCATTTGAAAAATTATCTGCCGCCGAACCGACTGATTCAAGGAATCGCGGGCAAGCACGCTCCCACAGCGGACTTCGTTTAATTTCGCATCGTCACAATTCAAAGGCCATGACCGATCACACTCTCACCCTCCCCTGCTCCGAAGAAGAGGTCCGCAAGCTTCGCATGGGCGATCACGTCACTTTGCAGGACACGCTCTTCGGCATCCGCGACGCAACGCTGATTCACATGTTCGACAAAGGACGCGCGACGCGCTTCGATCTGAACGGTCACGCCGTTATCCATACCGCGCCTAACGTGAAGCAGGTGGAGAAATCGGATAAGCACCCGGCGGGCTACGCGCCGATCTGCATCGGTACCACCACCAGCGCGCGAATGGAACGTTTCACCCGTCCGCTGATGGAGCAGTACGGAGTGCGCATCATCATCGGTAAGGGCGGGCTGATGGAAGAGTCGCTTAAAGCGTTCAAGGATCTGGGCGGCGTCTATCTGGCCATTATCGGCGGAACGGCCGCGCTGGAAACCACCTGGATCGAGCGCATCGAGGACGTGGACTTGGACGATCTCAATCCCGAAAGTTTATGGAAGTTCCGCATCAGGGACTTCGGTCCGCTGCTGGTGGCCATGGACGCCCACGGTGGAAGCCTTTACACCAGCGTCAGCGAGCGCGCGGCGTCGCGGCGGGAGGCGGCACTGGAGAAGCTAAAGGGAAGTAATATGTGACATGAAACATGTAACAAGTAAGAAAGAATTCGTGCTTTCCAGCGTGTGAACCGAACTTCGCACCCAGCCGTACTAGCAGCACGACTTCTTTCATGTCACGTGTCACATGTTAAATGTCACTAATTACTAACGCGCACGTAGCCCAATCCGCCTGAAACAACTCCCCAATGGACCGCCTCAAAACCGACATCCTCATTCTCGGCAGCGGCGGCGCGGGATTGTTCGCCGCGCTGCACGCGCGCCGCGCCGCGCCGGCAGCCCGGATCACAATCGCGGTAAAAGGACTGCTGGGCAAATGCGGCTGCACCCGCATGGTCCAGGGCGGCTACAACGTAGCGCTGGCGCCGGGGGATTCCGTCGAGCGCCACTTCATGGACACCATCGAAGGCGGCAAGTGGCTCAACCACCAGGAGCTCGCCTGGCAGCTGGTCACCGGGGCACAATCCTGCATCCGCGAGCTGGAGAACGAGATCGGCTGCTTCTTCGATCGCAATGCTGACGGCAGCGTGCACCAGAAGGCCTTTGCCGGCCAGACCTTCGATCGCACCGTGCACAAGGGCGATCTCACCGGCATCGAGATCATCAATCGACTGGCGGAGCAGGTATGGGCGCGGGATATCGAACGGCTGGAGGATCACCGCGCGGTGTCCCTGGTAATAACGCGGGACGGACAGTCCCTTGCCGGGGTGCTCATGATCGACATGCGCAGCGGCGCATTCCGCCTGGTTCAGGCGAAGGCGGTTTTGCTGGCCACCGGCGGCGGTCCCACCATGTTCAAGTTCCACACCCCCTCAGGGGACAAGAGCTGTGACGGCATGGCCATGGCCCTGCGCGCCGGGCTCCCGCTGAGGGACATGGAGATGGTGCAGTTTCATCCCACCGGCCTGCTGGCCGGCGACGACACCCGCATGACCGGCACGGTGCTGGAAGAGGGGCTGCGCGGCGCGGGCGGCTATCTTCTGAACGGCGATGGGCAACGGTTCATGACCCGCTACGATGCCAGATCCGAACGCGCCACCCGCGACATCGTCAGCCGCGCCATGATCCGAGAGATCATCTCCGGCAACGTGACCCCGTTGGGCGGGCTTTACCTGCAGATGAGCCACCTGGGCCCGGAGAACGTGCGCGCCCAGTTCAAAGGCATGGTGGAGCGCTGCGCCGACTGCGGATTCGACCTCGCCGGCGGCCTGGTGGAAGTCGTCCCCACGGCTCACTACATGATGGGCGGAGTGGAGTTCGCCGCCGACTGCACCACCGCGCTGCCGGGCCTGTACGCGGCGGGCGAGGACACCGGCGGGGTACACGGCGCCAATCGTCTCGGCGGCAACGGGGTCGCCAATTCCACGGTATTCGGCAGCGTCGCCGGCGACGTCATGGGGTCGAATCTCGACACAGACGGAACTCATCCGGAACCGGACGAGGAAGCCATCTCGGCGGCGGTGGCCGCGTGCCGGACGCCGCTTTCGAGACCAGCGGGCGACCTCAGTGGGCTCAGGGAACGCCTCTACGACCTCATGTGGAACGACGTGGGCATTATCCGCGAGGCCGAGGGGCTGACACGGGCCGAGCGCGCGCTGGAAAGTCTCCACGCCGAGCTGCTGGACTGCGGCGTCAATGGAGCCTCTCTCGCCTTCAACCTGAGCTGGCACGACTGGCTGAACCTGGAGAGCCTGATTCTGGCAAGCCGGGCCATCGCCCGAAGCGCGCTGGCCAGAACCAATTCACGTGGCGCGCACTATCGAGAGGATTTCACCGATGCGGGCGAACTCGCCGCTTCGAGCTACGTCCGGGTCAGGTTCCGCGACGACCAGCTGGTGACTGAACAAGTCCCCGTCCGGTTCACCCGGGTGCGTCCGGGGGAAACCCTGCTGGACCGCGCAGGCTAGGGTACGGACTCCGGCCGAGTCGTTGCATTGGATTCGGATTTGGACGCATCATTTCGCTCCCGCCCGGCGGCACAACCTCGGCGGGTCGCGACAGAGACCCGGAACCATCATGACTCACGCCGTAGAAGCGCGCCGCAAGAGCCGGCCAATGAGAGCTTCGCAAATCGATGGCCGATATCGTTATTTCTGAATTCATCAACGATTCCGCGCTGGAGTTGCTCTCCGCGGATTTTGACGTCGATTACGACCCCGGCATGTTTGAGCGTCCCGGCGAGCTCGAGAGCGCCGTGTCCGATTGCCGCGCCCTGATAGTGCGCAACAGGACGTCGGTGACGGAATCGCTTCTGGATGCCGGCACAGGACTCGAGGTGGTCGGCCGACTCGGGGTCGGCCTCGACAACATTGATTTACGCGCGTGCAAAACTCGCGGGATCCGGGTATTTCCGGCCACCGGCGCCAACGTGGTTTCCGTCGCCGAATACGTGATAGCCACGCTGCTTATGCTTTTCCGCGGCGCCTACTCGGCAACGGCGGAGGTGCTCGCCGGCGAGTGGCCGCGCAACCGCTACATCGGCCTAGAGGCTAGCGGAAAGACTTTGGGTATCGTCGGCTTTGGCGCCATTGGCCGCGCGGTCGCATCCCGCGCCATCGCGCTGGGAATGCGGGTCGTCGCAAACGACGCTTTCATCGATCCGGATTCCGGCTGCTGGGAGAAGCACGGCGTCGAGGCCGCCGATATGCATACCTTGCTATCTGAAAGCGACGCCGTAACGCTGCACGTGCCGTTGAATGTGCAGACCCGTCACCTGATCGACAAAAACGCGATCGCGACAATGAGAAAAGGATCGCTGGTCATCAACACGGCCCGCGGCGGGGTAATCGATGAGAAGGCTCTGGCGCAAGCGCTGAAAAGCGGCCACCTGGGCGGTGCTGCGCTGGACGTGTACGAAAACGAACCGTTACCTTCGGACTCGTATCTGGTTGCTGTGCCCAACCTGCTGCTCACACCACACATCGCCGGAGTCACCGTGGAGTCCAACGAGCGCGTCGGAACGCTGATTGCGGAGCGGGTAAAAAAAGCGCTCGCGGGAGAACATTGAGCACCCGCTTCAGCATCGAAGATCTCTGCCGTCTCACAACGGACGCTTTGATAGCGTCCAGCGTCGCGGCGGAGAACGCGCGAATCGTGGCAGAAGCGCTGGTGGCCGCTGAGGCCGACGGCCTTCCCTCCCACGGCATTTCCCGCGTTCCTTTCTACGCCGAGCAGTCGAAAAGCGGTAAGGTGGATGGCCACGCCGTGCCTTTGGTGGAGCAACCGGCTAGAGCCGCCGTGAGCGTGGACGCCCAATGCGGCTTTGCTTTTCCGGCAATACGTGCGGGGCTCGGCAGGGGAATTGAGATTATCAAGGATGTCGGGATCGTCGCCGTGGTGGTAACGCGGTCCCACCATGCCGGCGCTCTGAGCCATCCCGTGGAGAGCGCGGCGGAAAAGGGACTGGTAGCGCTGGCATTCAGCAACACCCCCTCTGGAATCGCGCCGTGGGGCGGATACCGGGGAACTTTCGGAACCAATCCCATTGCATTCGCCTGTCCGCGGAAAGCTTCTCCGCCGTTGGTGGTCGACCTGTCCTTGAGCAAGGTGGCGCGGGGAAAAATCATGCTGGCGGGCAAAGAAGGCAAGCCCATTCCGGAGGGCTGGGCGCTGAACAAGGAGGGACAGCCCACCACCGACGCCGGCGCCGCGCTCAAGGGAACGATGCTCCCTATCGGCGATGCCAAGGGCGCGGCGCTGGCACTGATGGTGGAGGTCCTGTCGGCGGGCCTCGCCCGGGCAAACTTCGCATTTGAGGCCAGCTCCTTTTTCGACGCGGAGGGACCACCGCCCGCCATCGGGCAGTCATTTATACTCATCGACCCCGCCGTTTTCGGCGGCGACGGCTTCGCCGATCACGTCGAACGGCTTCTCAACGAAATTGTCTCTCAGCGCGGCGCGCGTCTGCCCGGAGACCGACGACTGGCCTTGAGGGAACGGGCGCAAAAACTCGGTGTCGAGATAAGCGAGGCGCTGGCGGACGATCTTCGGCGCCGCTGCGAATCAGCCTGATTTCTACGCCATTACAGTAACCCGGATCTGCTAACGACAAAAAAAGCAGCGTGAAAGAGCAAAAGATGCCTGAACCCAAGCTTTCCAAGTCCTCGAAACGTAAGCACCTCGCGCGCGCGTTTGTTTTTCTATTGGTTTTACTCGCGGGTCCGATGCTGGTGGTTTCCTGCGGCAACATCAGACTGGGTCAGGACTGGCGCACCGCCGATCGCTCGCCCACCGGCGTTGCGCCG
>JBFIYQ010000047.1:0-11522 GCA_041605275.1 Gammaproteobacteria bacterium | reverse complement strand
GCTATCCACTGGGGTCCGGTGGAAGAGAGTCACTTGAGGCATCCGGCGCTGATCAGCCAGTTCGCCGAGCACCAGCAGTGGGTGATGGTGCGCGCTTTCCTGCGAGAGCAGGGACTGATCGTGTCGCCCAAAGTGCCGGAGAAAGATCGCGAGGTCAAAGCGCTCGCCGCGCAGCGCTTTCGCTGGGCGCTGCGCCAGGAGGGCGCGGGCTCCATGCGCTTCCTGGACGAGGCGCTTTCCAAACACAAACTTAAAGTCACCGATGTGAACACCGCCACCACCGCGCGCTCGGAGCGCGAGGCCGCCGCCGCCATCGCCATGGGCGAAGCCGACGTGGCGCCGGGTTGTCACGCCGCCGCCACGGAAGCGGGCTTAAGCTTTGTCTCCACGGGCTGGGAGGCATTCGACCTGGTCCTCTACCGCGCCATCTTTTTTCGCACCCTGTTTCAAAAGATGCTGGATCGGTTCAAGGACATCGACACCCAGTCGGTGGGCGTGGCACTGGACGGCTACGAGTTCGAGGACCTGGGCAAGCTTGTATGGGCGGCACAGTCATAGCGCCACTCGCCCATTGAGCATCCCGAATATTCAACGCGTTTAACGAGAGGTCGCAGTCTTCGTGGACGCGATACAACTCGGCGAAAAGATTCACTTTTTGATTGACCGCTGGTGTGAGCGGCGTGAACTCCAAGCACTCAGACGTCTGCCGAACGGTCAAGCCTCGATAAATGGGCTCACCGACGGCTGGATTGAGATGCGTGATGAGCTAAGAACCATACGCGCAAAGGACAAAGCGGTTTTGAAGAACGACGAAATGGATGTGGTCATAGAGCTCATCCAGGACATTGAGCGGGATGGATTGAAGCGCTAAGTCGTTCCTAACCTCTTACAAATGAAGCATCGGCGATGCCGAGCTGATCCAGTGAACATTTCCTGTTGCTGATGGAATTTGCAGACAAATGCGTGCTCGTCACGGGCTCTTCCCGCGGTATTGGCAGAGCTACCGCCGTCGCCTTTCTCGAGCGAGGCGCGCGTGTCGCCATTAACGGCCGTACCGGGGAATCCGTCGCCGCGGCGATGTCTTATCTCGGCGCGAACGATCGGGTGATTTCGGCTCCCGGCGACCTAAGCACGGTTGCCGGTTGCGAAGCAGTCGTCAACGCAGCGATCGCCGGGCTTGGTGGCATCGACGTACTGGTCAACGGTGCCGGAGTCGCCTATCACGCTACCATTGAGAACAGCGTGGAGGAGATCTGGGATCGAACGCTTGACGTCAATTTGAAGGGTACCTTTTTCTGCTCCCGCGCGGCCCTTGCCATGCTGCGAGAGCGCGAGGGCGCAATCGTGAATATTGCCTCTGATGCCGGCCTGTTAGGAGAAAGAGGACTGGCTGTTTACTGCGCGTCCAAAGGCGGAGTGGTGAACCTGACCCGCGCCATGGCCCTCGACCTCGCCCCGCGGGTGCGCGTCAACTGCGTTTGTCCGGGATACGTGGACACCGACATGGTGCGGCGTGATTACATCGATCAGGCAGACGACCCGGAAGCCGCCGAGCGGGAAGTGAACGAGGTTGCGCCGATGAAGCGCATGGCCCAACCCGACGAAATTGCCAAGGCAATTCTTTACCTTGCCTCGAGCGACGCTGGCTTCATTACTGGGGCGGCATTACCGATAGACGGCGGCTCCACCGCCGGATACTGAAAAATCGGAAGACTCTGAATGATTTCGATTGCGATGGTGGGAGCCGGCGCCATCGGCGGCGCCGTTGCAGCTGGACTGGGCGATGCAGGCCAGAGCGTCACGCTATGCGTGCGCACGCCGTTCCATAAGCTCCAGCGTGAGCTGGACGAAAATATCAACGTTTATAACCACCCGGTGGTCACCGATCCGGCGAAGGCGAGCCCCGTGGACTGGCTTCTCATGTGCACCAAAGCGCACCAGACGGAGGGAGCGCTGCCGTGGTTCGAACGCCTGCTCGGATCTAAGACCCGGGTCGCCGTTCTTCAAAACGGAGTTGACCACTTAGAAAGATTGCGGCCGCTCGTTGGCAAACGCCCGATCGTTCCCGCGATAATCATGCTCCCCGCGGCCGCCTCGGCGCCGGGAAGAGTCCGCCAGGGACGCGCGGGTACGCTCACGGTTCCGGACAGCGAGCATGGCCGCGCGTTCGCCGAATTATTCTCGGGTTCGGAAGCGGTGAAGGTCGAACTCACTGACGATTTTCTCAGCGTCGCCTGGGCGAAGCTGGTGCATAATGCGGCGGGCGGCGCGATCTGCGCGCTGACGCTCAGGGAAAACGGCGTTGTCGCTGAAACGTTTTTGCGCGAGCTGGTGGTGGCGCTGATGCGGGAAGTGATGGCCGTCGGCCGCGCCGAGGGCGCAAAGCTCTCCGATGATCTGCCCGAGGTGATCATCGCCCAACACGCCAACGAGTTGCGCGATCACTGGACCTCCATCGCGGTGGATCGGCGCGAAGGCCGCCGCATGGAGTGGGAGGCGAGAAACGCGGTGGTGGGACGCATCGGGCGCCGGCACGATATACCAACGCCGCTTAACGATGCGCTCACGGCGCTGCTCGAAGCGGTGGATCAGGAACTGAACTGAGGACATCGCCCTCAGTGTGGCGGGTGCGACTATCCATGCAAGTCAGGATGTACCGGAATCAGGACTTCGAGTACGTATGGCCGTTGTTTCAACAGGTCAGCCTTTTCCATTGTCAAACCGATGCCTCGTCCGCTGAACAAATCAAAGCTTACGTGAAGGATAAAGTTTTGAGTAAAAGCTCCAGCGTCAATCTGGCGCTGGCCCTCGAGAGGAACACGCCGATAGGATTTGCCACGTTCGCAAATCTGTATCCAGGACCTTCAGCGACCGGCCAGCTTTACTTAAAAGAGCTTTTCATCCACGAACAGCACCGAGATAAAGGCGCGGGGAAAGCGCTGGAAAGATCCGCCGAGACTTAAAGCACTTCTGCAATCGCCTGAGGACGCTAAAGACATGCAGCCACTGTCCCATTTGCTCCCTTCCGAGGCGCTCAAAGAAATCGTGCTCGACGCCGATTTCGACGACGAGCGCGCGTGGGTCCCCCGGGGTGACAACGTCTGGAGCCTGCCGCTAATGTTCAACGTGGCCCAGGGGGCCTGGATAAATCTCACCCGGGCGAAGGGCGAAGGGGTCATCAGCCGCCATCGGCACCCAGCAGCGGTGACCGGCTATACCCTGGAGGGCGCATGGGGCTATCTCGAGCATGACTGGACGGCCACGGCCGGCACCTTTGTCTTCGAGCCTCCCGGAGAAACACACACCCTGGTGGTGAGGCCTAATCCGGGACACATGCTCGTGCTGTTCCATAATTTCGGTCCCTTCATCAAGGTGGACGAATCCGGCGACACCGTGGGTTACGAGGACGTGTTTACCCGACTCGAGGCCACCAAAGCGCACTACGAGGAAGTGGGGCTGGGCGCTGACTTCATTTCCCGGCTGGTTCGCTGAAGCGCGGTTCGCTGCGGGCACCGCGCGGAAGCCGTGGACCCGCGGCTTTGCTCCCCGATATAGTCCTTTTCCCCCCTAAGGAAGACGCCATGCCGCGCCGAGCCCGAACGACGTTTCTCTCTGAGCGCTTCTTCGGCGCGGTGCTGCTCGTCTGGCTTGTTTCAGGCTTCGCCCTGACTTCGACGGCGGCCGAGTCCCAGGACGCGCCGGTTGTCGCCGCGGCGGCCAACCTGCAGTTCGCTCTGGAAGAGATTGTCACCGCATTCAACGCGGACAGCGGATATAAAGTCCGGGTTTCCATGGGGTCCTCCGGAAATCTCGCGCGACAGATCCGCCAGGGCGCGCCCTACCAGGTTTTTCTTTCCGCCGACGAACAATTTGTGCTGGAGCTTGCCCGCGACGGATTCACTGAAGGCAATGGCGCACTTTACTCCATCGGGCGCATCGTTCTGTTTGTGCCGCACGGATCGCCGCTGAAGGCGGACGGGTCTTTTAACGATCTGCGCGCGGCGCTTGGCGACGGCCGGCTGAAGAAGTTCGCCATTGCCAACCCCGAGCACGCGCCCTACGGCCAGCGAGCTGAGGAAGCGCTGCGCAGCGCAGGCCTGTGGGAAACACTCCGGGAGCGTTTGGTTTTCGGTGAGAGCGTTACCCAGGCAGCGCAGTTCGCTGCTTCTCAGAACGCGCAGGGGGGTATCATCGCCGAATCCCTTGCTCGTTCTCCGAAGGTTTCGGCGCTGGGAACCTTCACCCTGATTCCGGAGTCGCTCTACCGGCCGCTTCGCCAGCGCATGGCGTTGATCAGGGGGGCCGGTCCCGTGGCAAGGCAATTTTACGATTATCTTGCACAGCCGACGGCGCGCGCGGTTTTTGCGCGGTACGGTTTTAATCTTCCCGGCGAGCTCGACTGACGGACGCGCGCGCTATGGACTGGACCGCACTGTTCCTTTCTTTACAGCTCGGAGCGCTGACCGTTGTTTTTTTGCTGCCGGTGGGAGTCGTCCTCGGACGGGTTCTGGCGTACCGCGATTTTGCGGGCAAGGGATTGGCAGAAGCCGTGGTCGCGCTGCCGCTGGTGCTGCCGCCGACGGTGGTCGGCTACTACCTGCTGGTGCTGTTCGGCGCGGCGTCGCCCGTGGGCAAAACCTGGCAGGCTCTGTTCGGACAACCGCTGGTGTTCAGCTTCGAAGGGCTGCTGCTGGCTTCGCTGCTGTTCAATTTGCCGTTCGCTATCCTGCCGATGCAGCGCGGATTTGAATCCATTCCGGCGGAGATCCGCGATGCCGCCGCCTGCTGCGGCATGACGCCGTGGCAGGTTCTGCGCCGCGTCGAGCTGCCCCTCGCCTGGCCCGGCATCCTC
This sequence comes from Gammaproteobacteria bacterium, assembly GCA_041605275.1. Lineage (GTDB taxonomy): Bacteria > Pseudomonadota > Gammaproteobacteria > HK1 > HK1 > CAMYJH01. The sequence goes on along the minus strand of JBFIYQ010000047.1, from coordinate 6,670 downwards.
ACGGCGTCGGTGCTGAGCTTCGCCCACACGCTGGGCGAGTTCGGAGTAGTGCTGATGGTGGGCGGCAATATTCCCGGTGAAACCGAAACCATTGCCATCGCCATCTACGATCGCGTGCAGGCATTCGATACCGCCTCGGCGGGACGGATGTCCGCGCTGCTTCTGATTCTTTCCATTGGGACCATCGCCGTTACCTTTGCCTTGTCGCGGAGGATTGGCAGGAAGTTGAGTTGACGTGAGCGGGCTCAAGGTAGAACTGCGCCAGGAGCTGCCGATCCCCCTGGACGCGAAATTCAGCTGCGCCCGCGGTGAGGTGCTGGCGCTGGTGGGTCCTTCCGGCAGCGGTAAGTCCACCATTCTGAGAATCATCGCGGGCTTGTATCGCCCGCACCAGGGCAGCGTAGGCGTCGACGGTGAAGCCTGGCTCGACACCGGAAGGCGGATTGCCGTTCCGCCGCATCTACGGACGGCCGGCGTGGTGTTTCAGAACTACGCGCTGTTTCCCCATATGACTGCCGTTGAAAACGTCAGCGCCGCTCTGGGACGGCAGCCCGCCTCCGGGCGAAGGAAGCGGGCGGCGGAGCTATTGCGCCTGGTCAATCTTGAAGGACTCGAAGACAGGCGGCCGGCGGAACTTTCCGGCGGCCAGCAGCAGCGCGTTGCCGTGGCCAGGGCGCTGGCGCGCGAGCCTAAAGTCCTGCTGCTGGACGAACCCTTCTCGGCGGTGGACCGGCAAACCCGAGAACGCCTTTATCGCGAGCTCGCCTCAATGCGACGCCGGCTTTCCATGCCGGTGGTGCTGGTCACCCACGACCTGACCGAAGCACTGATGCTGGCGGATTTTCTTTGCCTGCTTCATCGCGGGCGCACGCTCCAGCATGGGCGCCCCTACGAGGTGATGCAGCGCCCTGCGACCGTGGAGGCGGCGCGACTGGTGGGTCAGCGAAACATATTTACCGGCACGGTCCTGGATCAAAATTCCGAAACGGGGTTCACCATCGTCGACTGGAACGGACAGCGCATCGAGGCCCGGCCGGCGCCTCAATTTCATCGCGGCGACACCGTCGCATGGCTGGTACCGCATTCGAAAGTTCTGCTCCATCGCCGCGATCGCCCGTCAAGAGGCACCGCGGAAAATCCCGTCTCCGGGGTCATCAGCGAGCATGTGGTCTTGGGCGATACCACCGTGAGCGTTCTCAAGGTGGACGGACGGGAAGATCTGGCGATTACTTTTCAGGTGCCGGCCCACGTGGCCGACAGGAACCGGCTGGCCACCGGCGAGCGCGCATCGGTATCTCTGCTCGCCGAGGCGATTCACCTGATGCCGGCGCCTGACCAAACAGACTTGAGCGACCGGCCGTGATCGGTGGACTCCTGCTATAAAGTCGCATCCCGTTTCCGGATTCGAGGGGAAGCCTTAAATCATGACGGCGACACCAAACCTTTGCTTGAGCCACCTCGAGCTTCGCGTCAAAGACGTCCGGCTGATGGAAGCGTTTTACACCGAGGTGCTCGGATTTGTGGCCACAGATCGGGGGGAAGGTGAGAACGCGATGGTTTTTTTGAGCCGCAGCCCCGATGAGCATCACCAAATCGTGCTCAGCCCGGGTGGCGACGGCAAACCGGGGGTGCTGGATCACGTCGCGTTACGCGTTGACACCCTGGATAGGTTGAAAAGCGTGTGCAAACGACTAAAAAGCCGCGACGACGTCAGCTTCGAGACCGTTTCTCACGGCACCACATGGTCGATCTACACGCAAGATCCGGAAGGCAACCGGGTGGAGGTGTTCACCGATACCCCGTGGCACGTGGCGCAGCCGGTGCGATTCGCAATCAATTTGGATCTTTCGGCCGAGGAGTTGCTCCGACTTACCGAGGACGCCATAAAGACGCGGCCCGGGTTCGGGCCTTTAAAGTCGTGGCAAGAAGCTCACCGCAAACGAATGCTCGGCTGAATCAATTGCCGTGACGCCCGCCTGACGCCGCGCTACGCTCAAGCCCTCGGTTCGGAGCGACGTGACAAGGGCTTCGATAACAGAACGCCTATTCGCCAAACGTTTTCCGGCTTCACTCCAGCGCGATGGTGTCGTCAATCTCCACCTCGATTCCGGCTTTGGGCACCTTGAGAACCATCACGGCCTCGAGCTTCTCGTTGCCCTTGAGCCTTCCCTCCTCGACCGCATCGCGCACGGCTTTTTCGATCTCGCGCTGAGAAGTTATTCCGACCTTCTTGAGAAATTTCCTGATCTGAATGTTGAAAGTGTCTTCGTTCATTGAGTTTACCTTTGTGAAGCAACGCTGCGAGCAGGGGTGGTAACAATTTCGTCCAGATTTGATTGTGACGGGTCGGTGAGCACCGGCTCGGTGAGCAGAAAGACCTCAAATACCGTTCCGCGATTCTTGGTCGATCGCGCCTTGATGTCGCCGCCGTAGCCCCGAATGAGTCCTATGCTCACCGAAAGCCCCAGCCCCGTCCCACCCGATCTTTTAGTGGTAAAAAACGGATCGAACACTCGCGGCAGATGATCCGGCGCTATACCTTCGCCCTCGTCGCGCACGCTGATAATGACCCCACGATTTCCCCAGTTTCGGGTTTCGACTTCGATCCTGCCGCCATCATTCGAGGCCTGGGCGGCGTTTACGAGAAGATTAACCAGCACCTGCTGAAGCTCTCGCGCGTCGATACGCGCCTGCATCGTTTCCCGAAAATCGGTCGTCACGGCGATTCGCTTGCTGTTCAGCTCATGCTCCACCAGAAGCAGCGTGTCGTTCACCACCCGCCTCAGGTCCACCACGGGAACGCCACCGTGGTGCTTGGAGGGGCGTGAGTAGCTGAGCAGCTTGTCGACAATGGTATGGATCCGGTGGATCTGTACCAGAATGAGGTCGAACTCCACCTCGAAGTCGCCGATGTCGTCACCCAGCTCCTGACGCAGAAGCTCGAGGTTGCCTTGAATCACCGCAATGGGGTTGTTGATCTCGTGGGCGACGCCGGCGGTGAGCTCACCCAGCGCCGCTAGCTTCTCGGCGGCGACCAGCTGCTCCCGCGTTTGCTTGAGCAATTCGATGGTTTCTTCCAGTCGAAGATTTTTGTCTCTCAGCTCCTGGGTACGTTCCTCGACCTTGGTCTCGAGTCGCTCAGCGGCCATCCGTACTTCCTCGTTTCGAAGCTTGAGCAGGTCGAGGGTGCGGTCAAACTCCCTTGCGAGCTCTCCGATCTCATCGCGGGACGCCACCTCGCCGATACGCTTGTCTTCATCTCCCGCCTGCAGCGCGTGCACTACCGACACGATGGATTCGATGGGCTTGAATATGGATTTTGCCCAGCGCAGTGCAAGCACGGCGGCAAATACGATGCCGATGAATACCAGCAGCAGCGATATTCCCAGGGTGCGTAGGTAGGCGTCGCGAAACGGCGCTTCAAGAAAACCCGTATACAGCATGCCGACGCGCTGACCGAATACGTCGACCAGCGGTCTGTACGCGGAGATGTACCAGTCGTTTACCACGAATGAGCGATCCACCCAGGTTCGCCCGTCTACCAGGACGGCGTTCCTCACCGCGGTGGATACACGGGTACCAAGCGCCCGGCTACCGTCGTCCAGAGGCACATTGGTGCTCACGCTAACGTCCCCCAGAAACAGCGCCACGGTGCCGATGCTGCCGGCGGGAAGACTTTCGGCAGCAAAAACCAGCTCGCGGATCTCATCCACGAGATCGAAGTTCTTATTCAGCACGACACCGCCATCTATCATCCCGACGATGGTGCCATTGAAATCCCGGATGGGTGCGATGGCGCGGACCACGAATGCCCGGTCCTCAAATTCCCGGCTGCTCGGAGCTGCGCGCGGCGTATCCACCAATGGGATCACCACGTCATGCGCCAGTTTGGTGCTTATCTTGGCAAGGTCCATGGGCGCGTAAATTTCGATACCGACACCGGCGGTTCCGAATTTGGTTACCTCCTGCTGAAGCGGGGTGCGCTTGCTGGTGTCGGCCTGAAGCGAATCCGGCCCGTAAATCCAGCGCCCGTGCAGGTCGGTAACGAACAGGAAGCTGAAGCCCGTTGTGTCGCGTATGGCGGAGAGCTGATTTTGAATCCGTTCGCCGTCAGCGATGGCATACGCGGTGAGAAATTCGTAAGAGCTCGCCAGCTGCTGAAGCTGACGCAGATAATCTTGCTGCAGGCGTGAGAAGTGATCGTGTCCGACGACCAGGTCGGCGCTGATGCGGTTGAGAAGCTGATCGTGACTGAATATTCCGCTCCAGAAGATTGCGAATCCCACCGTGGCCGGCGCAATGAGCAGAATCGGCAGCAACACGAGCACCAGCAGCTTGTGCCGCAGGCTTCGGGATATCGGTGCGCCGAGCTGTCGCATTGGCTTCGCGGCTGCGCCGGATTCAGCGCTCCTGGTTCCACGCCTTGAGCTTTCGCTCAAGCGTTTTGCGGGAAACGCCGAGACTCTTCGCCGCCCTCGACTTGTTGCCGCTCATAGCCTCGACAACCTTCAGCATGTGATGCTTCTCGACCTCCGCCATGCTCCACTCCAGGGGCAAAGCGGCACCCGAGGCGATTTGCTCGCTATCGAGCGATCCGCCGCCACCGGTGAAGAAATCTCCAGGCAGCTTACCGAGCAACAACGATCGTTCGATCACGTTGCGGAGCTCGCGCACGTTACCCGGCCACTCGTAGCTCTTGAGCTTCATGACGTCCTCGTGGGACAAGGGCACCGGCGGCATTCGCAGGTCATTGGCAAGCTCCTGGGAGAAATATCGCGCCAGCTCGGCGATGTCGTCTTTGCGTTCCCGGAGCGGCGGAACGGTGATCGCAAGAACGTTCAGGCGGAAAAACAGATCCTCGCGAAAGCGTCTGGCGTTGACTTCCTCCGAGAGTTGGCGGTTGGTGGCGGCAATCACGCGTACGTTGACCGGCACCTCGCGGTCGGCGCCCACCGGGCGAATGCTCTTGGTCTCTAAGGCCCGGAGCAGCTTCGCCTGCATGCCCAAGGACATTTCGGAAATCTCGTCGAGAAAAAGCGTGCCGCCGTGGGCAAAGCTGAACAACCCTTCTCGGCTGCTGTGGGCGCTGGTGAAGGCGCCGCGGACGTGTCCGAAGAGCTCACTTTCCAGCAAATCCGGCGAAATGGACCCGCAGTTCACGGGCACGAACGGCCCCTGGCGCTCGCTCAAGTTGTGAATCGCCCGGGCCACCAGCTCCTTGCCGGTTCCGGTTTCCCCTTCCACCAGCACCGTGGCCTGGGTGGGCGCGACCCTCTGAATGACATCGATCACTTCGCGAATGGCCGGCGTGCCGCCGATGATGCCGTCCAGCGCGGTTCTGGGCGCCTGACGCTTCAGGAGAAAGTTCTCCCGGGCCATCCTTCGGCGCTCCAGACAGCTGTTGACGGCGCCGATGATCTGCTCCAGGCGAAACGGTTTGAGCAGAAAATCCGCCGCCCCGGCGCGCAGCGCCTGGATCGCGGTTTCCAAATCGGCGTAGGCCGTCATCACGATGACGTCGCTGCGCACGTCCTGAGCCCGCAGCTCGCTCAACCACTCCACCCCGGACTGACCCGGAAGACGGATATCCAGAATCACCAGATCAAAGTGGTAGCGTCGTCTCAGGGCCTCGGCGGTCTCCGCGCTGTCGGCGACCTCCACCAGGGCGCAATGAGGTTTGAGCGCCTTGGAGAGGAAGTTGCGCATCCCCGGCTCGTCGTCCACCACCAGCACCGCCGCGTCGCGGGCATAGGTATCCAATCGGGCGCTGCCTTCGCTGGAGGCGCGCACGTCGTCGGCGATTACGCTCATGGGTGACTCCTGAACTGACCCAATCCGGTGCGCTCGAGGCTGAGTGTTGCCATGAATGCCCTTCTGGGTGAAAATTCTGCCGCCATTGAGGAAAATAATTACAAGGAACTGGGGATGTAAGATGCCGCAGTCTCAAATTGGGTCAAAATTGACCACTCGACTAATGAAATTCTGTCGCAGTCGGGCCACATTAGGCAAGCCCGCGAAGATCCGGCTCGCCGACGCAACGCCGTCGCCGGCCAGGTTCGCTGGCGGCAATCTCACGGCCGCCTTTTTCGCCGCGTGCTGCCTGGCGGTTCCGGTCCACGCCGAAGAGCAAAAGATTATCCGCATGGCCACCACCACCAGCACCGAGAACTCCGGACTGCTGGACTATCTGCTGCCCGAATTCAAACGCGACAGCGGCTATACCGTGCACGTGATCGCCGTCGGCACCGGCAAGGCCCTTCGCATGGGGCGCGACGGCGACGTAGATCTGGTGCTGGTGCACGCGCGCCCGGCTGAAGAGCGTTTTGTCGAACAAGGACACGGGATCGATCGCCGGGACGTCATGTACAACGATTTTGTCGTTGTTGGACCGGCGGCGGATCCCGCCGGCATCCGCGACGCCCAGAACATCGAAGACGCGCTTCGACGAATTGCCGACGGCCGGCATTTATTCATGTCCCGTGGGGACGATTCGGGCACGCACAAGAAAGAGCGGCGCTTATGGGAGGCGGCCGAGATTACTCCGGACGGACGCTGGTACCGCGAGGCCGGGCAGGGTATGGGCAAGGTGATGCAGATGAGCAGCGAGCTGGTTGCGTACAGCCTCACCGACCGCGGTACCTGGCTGGCGATGAATGACAAGCTTGCGCTC
>JBFIYQ010000046.1:0-11570 GCA_041605275.1 Gammaproteobacteria bacterium | reverse complement strand
GGACGACGGTCCCCCCCTCGTCGCTCACGATCTTCTGGCACTCGTGGTAGAGGTCACGTCGCTTTCTGTCGTCCAACTCGGCGCGGGCCTCGAGCAGGAGCTTGTTGAACCTCTCGTGGTGGAAGTGGGCGTCGTTCCACTTCGCGTCCCCCGAGTAGGCGGTGGAGAACATCCAGTCCTCGGTGGGCCGACCACCCCAGTACACTGCGCACCAGGGCTTTTTCAGCCACACGTTGGACCAGTAGCCGTCGTTGGGCTCGCGCACCACCTTGATCTCGATGCCGGCCTTTGCCGCGTGCTCCTTGTAGAGCACAGCGGCGTCCACGGCGCCGGCAAAGGCCGCGTCGGCCGCGCTGAGATCGACCGTCAGCTTGCTCAGTCCCGCCTTTTTCAGGTGGAACTTCGCCTTGTCCGGGTCGATATCGCGCTGCGGAATGTCGTCGGCAAGATAGCGGTTGGCGCGACCGATGGGGTGGTCGTTGCCGAGATAACCGTGACCGCGCAGGATGGTCTGCAGCAGGGCCTTGCGGTCGAGTCCCCACTTGAGCGCCAGGCGCACGTCGTTGTTGTCGAAGGGCGGAATATCCGTGAGCATGGCAAAGGTATAGTGGGCGTTGCCGCTGGACTCTTCGATCTTGATGTTCTTGTTGCGCTTCAACAGGTGCAGGGTCTTGATGTCGACGCGGTCCATGGCGTGGATCTCACCGGTGGTGAGCGCGTTGGTTCGCGCCGCCACGTCGGCGATGGTGATCATTTCCGCCGAGTCAAAATGCCCGCGGCCCTCTTTCCAGTAATTCGGGTTGCGCTTCATCTTGGCGCTGACACCGGGCTCGTAGCTCTCCAGCACGAACGGGCCGGTGCCGACACCGGATTTCCACTCCACCTTGCCGTCCTTCGCCGGCATCATGACAATGTGGTAGTCGCTCATGATGTAGGGGAAGTCGGCGTTGCCTTCTTTGAGGGTGAACTGGACCGTGTCCTTACCGTCGGCTTTTAATTCCACCACCGGCTCGAGAATTGCCTTGGCTGCCGATTTCGACTCCTCGCCGCGGTGGTGCTGCACCGAGGCGATAACGTCGTTGACGTCCAGGGTCTTGCCATTATGGAACTCGACGCCTTTACGCAGCTTGAAGCGCCAGGTCTTGGCGTCGGGGGTCGCCTCCCAGCTCTCGGCCAGTTCGCCGATGAGCTCGTTGTCGGGGTTGACCTCGGTCAGATTATTGCGAAGCCCGTATCCCATGGTCTGGCTGTAGGCGTTTTCGAAGGTGCCCGGATCCAGGCTGTCGGTGGTGGAACCGTGGCCGAGGCCGAGGCGGAAATGGCCGCCCTTCTTCGGCGTCGCGGCCAGAGCGGCGCCGCTGAACAGCGCTCCGGGCGCCGCGGCGGCAAGGCCTAAGGCGGACATCTGCTTGGCGAATTCGCGGCGGGAAATGCGGCCTTCGGCAAGCGCCCGCTCCAGGTGTTTCTGCTTGGACATTGTTCTCTCCTCCAGTGGTCTTACCCGGCTGCACGCTACTAAACGGGGCGCTCGGGCTTTGTCATTCTATCGGGACGGGAATCGTGGACCGGTCCCGAGGTATGGCATTGGCTCTATTCTGCCCTGAATCGGTCAGGATACGAAGCCCTCACGGGAACCGCCGGATTTCGGGCCGTTATCAGTCTCGGTCCGCCGAAAATAGCTTTGAAAAACAAGAGGGACGGTGACCAGCATCCCCTTACTCAAAGCACCCTTCCCGGCCGACCGTGCGGCTACCGAATCAAGCCGGGAGCGCAGCCGCAGGCAGTAAATTCGTTAGACTCGGCCTCGTGCCACGATCTTTGCCCTGAATCCGAATGGTCACCGATTTCTCGAGCCTCAGCCTGGGCTACGTCATCGCCTTGTTCGCGGCGGCGGCCGCAGTCATTGCCACCGCCGGCGTGTGGCTTGTGTCCACCGCGGATCGACTCGCCGATCGCACCCGCCTGGGCGAGGCTATCACCGGCGCCGTCTTCCTCGGTATCGCCACCAGCCTCTCCGGCACCATTACCTCGGTGACCGCGGCGGCGGACGGCTTTCCGGCTCTGTCCGTGAGCAACGCCGTCGGTGGAATCGCGGTGCAGACCTTTTTCCTGGCGCTGGCGGACATCTGGTACCGGCAGGCCAACCTGGAACACGCGGCCGCGTCCGTCACCAACCTGGTGCAATGCGTCTTGCTGATGGCGCTTCTATCGGTGCCGCTCATTGCCCTGTCACTGCCGAGCGTAACTTTATGGCAAGTCCATCCGGCAAGCGCGGTCCTGGTCGTGGGATACCTGTTCGGGCTTCGTCTGGTGCACAGCGTGAAGACCGAGCCCCTGTGGGGCCCGGCCCGGACGGCGGAAACCCGTGCCGATGAGCCGGAGGAGCCCGCCGGTGGGCGGCCGCTCAAGCTTCTGCTGGTGCGCTTTGCCATCCTCGCCGCGGTGCTGACGGTGGCCGGATTCATCGTTGCGCGCACCGGAGAGCTGATTGCAATTCGAACGCAGATGAGCCAGACGCTGGTAGGTGTTTTACTCACCGCGGTGGCCACAGCACTGCCGGAGCTCGTCACCACCTTGGCGGCGGTGCAGCGGCGGGCGCTGACCCTCGCCGTCGGCGGCATCATCGGCGGCAACACCTTCGACGTCTTATTCCTGGCTCTGTCCGACGGCGCCTACCGCGAAGGCTCCATCTATCACGCCATCGGACTCCCAGAGCAGTATCTGATCAGCCTCACCCTGCTGTTGACGGCCATCGTCCTGCTGGGGCTGCTCAAGCGGGAAACCTACGGCTTCGCCAACATCGGCTTCGAGAGTCTCCTGGTGATGGTTGTCTTCGTCACCGGAATCGGTGGGCTCTTTGTCATCACTTGATCCCGACGATCCGCCCACCTGGATTCAAATTCAGCGTTGATCGACTCCTTTGCTCATCAAACTCAACCCGCGGTCATCTGAAGCCTTGACGCCGGTCAGTGTCGCCTTGCCGTTTTGGACTTTTCATGTACGTCGGCATTTGCCGACATCGGTGGGAGAAGCGAAGGACGAATGATCATGATCTTCCGCTGCAATTCTTTTGCTCCGCGACCATGAGCGATCAGCAAATTCGAATGGTCGGAAGACTTCCGGGCGCCCGCTGTTCATGAGCGCGACCTCCAGTCACACCCGTTCCCGGCCGCAGGAGCACAGGCGGACCCGCGTATGGGATCCGTTCGTCCGCATTACCCACTGGACCATGGCGGTTGCGTTTTTTGTCGCCTACTTCACCGAGGACGAGGTTCTGACTCTGCACGTGTGGGCGGGCTATACGGTGGGCGCGCTGGTGGTGATGCGGGTGCTGTGGGGATTCGTCGGCCCGCGGCACGCACGCTTCAGCGACTTTCTGTACGGCCCGGGCGTGGTATGGCGGTATCTCCTCGATCTGGTGGCGTTTCGCGCCAGGCGCTACCTGGGCCACAGTCCCGCCGGCGGCGCGATGGTGCTTGCGCTCTTGCTCGGGTCGGCGGCCGCGGTATGGAGCGGACTCGAGCTTTATGCCGTAGAGGAGAACGCAGGCCCCCTCGCCGCGCTTTCTTCAGATCGGATCGTCGGAGCCGCTCATGCGAACGAAGAAGACCACAAGCGGGAGGCCGAGCGCGAGCACGGCAACGACAATGAAGAGGACCTCTGGGAAGAAATCCACGAAACGCTCGCGAACCTCACCCTCGTTCTGGTTCTGCTGCATATCGCCGGCGTGCTGTTCGCGAGCGTGGTTCACCGAGAGAATCTCGTCGCATCCATGGTGACCGGCTATAAGCGCCCGGAGTAGACGCGGGACCGGCGGGTCGTTGCGTCAGCTTGAAGCTTAAGCGCTGATGGCCGGCTCGCCGGGAGACCGTCTTCACTTCGCTTTCCTCCGCTCCGTGTGCTTTGATTCAAATCAAGGCCTTATGGGCGCTGAAGTGGCCTGATTGTCGAATGGACCCGAGCGCGGCAAGCTTCCCGAGCGTATGTTCATGAGCACGCATCGCGCCGGGTTTTTCGTTTCGCGCGCGCTTGTGCTGGCGGCGATGGTAATGATCTGGGCGCAGCCAGCCGCCGCCGAGCCGGACTTCGTCGAACGCGCCCGGGCAATGTTTCCGCAGGCCGACCACGTGGGTGCCATTACGGGCTCGCCGCCGGTTGCCGAGATCGGGCGCGCGGGGCGTTTAATCGGATATGCGCTGCTGACCGACCAGGTGGCGCCCATCCCCGCCTACTCCGGTAAACCCATCCGCGTGCTGGTCGGCATCGATACTGCTGGCGTGATCCGCGGCGCCGAGATTCTGGCCCACGAGGAACCCATCCTGGTCATCGGGGTCACCGACGACGCGCTCTCGGATTTCACCGACCAATACGCCGGCGGCAGCGTCAACGACACCTTCAAGATCGGCGGCCGTGCGCGCCCCGGCACGGTGACGCTGGACGGCATCACCGGCGCCACCATAACGATGATGGTGCTGAACGCATCGATCCTGCGCTCGGTTAAGGCCGTCGCCGAGGCGCACGGCCTCCCGTTGGCGCCGGATACTGAAGTGAAGATCGCCGCCGCCACGCAGCAGTTCGCGGACGCGAATCCGGCTGACGCGGCGCATGCCGAGGCGGCCGCGCTGGAACCCATCTGGAAGGAGGTCTGGACACAGCGCACAGCGCGTCTGTGGGTATTGGGCACCGGCCTGCTGGTGCTGACGGTGATCCTTTTCCTTCAGGACTGGCTCACCCGCTACCGTCGCCTGATCAGCACCATTCGAATCGCGTTTCTCTTTTACACTCTTCTGTTCATTGGCGTTTACGCCCTGGCCCAGCTCTCCGTGGTCAACGTGCTGACCTTCGTTCACTCGGTGGTGCGCGACTTCCGCTGGGAAACCTTTCTTATCGAGCCGCTGATCTTCGTGCTCTGGTCGTTTGTCGCGGTATCGTTACTGCTGTGGGGACGCGGGGTGTTCTGCGGCTGGCTGTGCCCCTACGGCGCGTTGCAGGAGCTGGTCAACAAGGGCGCGCAGCGACTGCGGGTGCCCCAGCTGCCGCTGCCGTCGCTGGTGCACGAGCGCCTGGTTGCGATCAAATATGTCATCCTGCTGGCGTTGTTCGGCCTGTCGCTGCAGTCGCTGCCCGATGCTGTGCGCTTCGCCGAGGTGGAACCGTTCAAAACCGTGTTCGCGCTGCGCCTGGACCGCCCGTGGCCTTTCGTCGCCTACGCCCTCGGGCTGGTGGCGGTTTCGGCGTTCAACGGTAAGTTCTTCTGCAAATACCTTTGTCCGCTCGGGGCTGCGCTCACCATCCCGAGTCACTTCCGCATCTTCGACTGGCTGCGCCGGCGCAAGGAGTGCGGGCGTCCCTGTCAGACCTGCGCCACGGAGTGTCCATCCCAAGCGATCCGGCCGACAGGTGAGATTGACGCCAACGAGTGCCACTACTGCCTGGACTGTCAGGTGACCTTCTGGGATCCCTACAAGTGTCCGCCGCTGGTGGAGCGTCGAAGACGCGCCGAGAAGCACGGCCGCACCCTTAATCACCTGCCGTTACGCTGATTTCGCCCGCGCCCGCCTTGACCGAGGTCAAGTTCCCTGGGTGGAGCGTGACTTACCGTTACGCCGATTGAGCTTCCCATCCGAGAAACAGGAGTTCGGACCATGATCCTTTCCGCTCGTCTGAAATCCAGCACAGCGATTCGCCTCGCGGCCCTGCTGCTGGCGCTGCCGACCGCCGCTCTGGCGCAGGAAACCTCCGACCACCCGAAAACGACGCCCGGCGAGAAGGCCTACATGGGCGCGCCGACACCGGGTAAGGAGGTCGAGCAGGTCATTACCCCCGGAGCGCCGAATCTGACCCGCCCTGAATTCGAACGCGCGCAGCAGCTCTACTTCGAACGCTGCGCAGGCTGTCACGGCGTGCTGCGCAAGGGCGCCACCGGCAAGCCGCTGACGCCGGACATCACCCAGCAGCGCGGAACCGATTACCTGAAGGTGTTCATCAACTTCGGTTCGCCCGCCGGCATGCCCAACTGGGGCTCCTCCGGCGAGCTGTCCCCGGAGGAAGTCGACATGATGGCCCGCTACCTGCAGCACGACCCGCCCAAGCCGCCGGAGTTCGGCATGGCCGACATGCGCGGGACCTGGAAGGTGCTGGTACCGCCGGAACAGCGCCCGAAGAAGAAGATGAACAAGTACGACGTGGATAACCTGTTCTCGGTCACGCTCCGCGACACCGGCGAGGTCGCCATCATCGACGGCCACAGCAAGAAGATCGTCAACATCGTCAAGACCGGCTACGCGGTCCACATCTCACGACTCTCGGCCTCGGGGCGATACCTCTACGTCATCGGCCGTGACGCCCAGATTAACCTGATTGATCTGTGGATGGAGACGCCGAACAACGTCGCCGTGATCAAGGTGGGTCTTGAGGCGCGTTCGGTGGAGACGTCCAAGTACAAGGGGTATGAGGACAAGTACGCCGTCGCCGGCTCCTACTGGCCGCCGCAGTACGTGATCATGAAGGGCGACACCCTGGAGCCGCTGCAGATCGTCTCCACCCGCGGCATGACCGTGGACACCCAGGAATATCATCCGGAACCCCGCGTCGCCGCCATTGTGGCGTCCCATCAGCACCCGGACTTCATCGTCAACGTTAAAGAAACCGGCAAGATCCTGCTTATCAACTACGAGGACATCGACAACCTGAGCGTGACCACCATCAAGGCCGCGCGCTTTCTCCACGACGGCGGCTGGGATCGCACCAAGCGTTACTTCCTGACTGCCGCCAATCAGTCGGACAAGATCGCCATCGTCGACTCGAAGGAGCGCAGGCTTACGGCGCTGGTGGATGTCGACAAGATCCCTCACCCCGGGCGCGGAGCAAACCTCGACGATCCAGAGCACGGTCCAGTATGGGTGACCAGCGCGCTGGGCAACGAGAAGGTCACGTTTATCGGCACCGATCCGAAAAAGCACCCCGACAAGGCGTGGAAAGTGGTGCGCGTGCTCAAGGGCCAGGGCGGCGGCTCGCTGTTCGTGAAGTCACACCCGAAATCCCGCAATCTCTGGGTCGACACTCCGCTCAATCCCGATCCGAAGATCAGCCAGTCGGTGGCGGTGTTCGACGTCAAGAATCCCGATAAGGGTTTTGAAGTGGTGCCGATCGCAGAGTGGGCGGATTTGGGCGAGGGACCGAAGCGCATCGTTCAGCCCGAATACAACAAGGCCGGCGATGAGGTCTGGTTCTCGGTCTGGAGCGGCAAAGAGCAGGAGTCCGCTCTGGTGGTGGTGGATGACAAAACGCGCAAGCTCAAAGCCGTCATCAAAGACAAGCGGCTGGTGACGCCCACCGGAAAGTTCAACGTCTACAACACCGTCAACGACGTCTACTGAGTCGTAAGCACGCTCGCCCGCGCCGGCGAATAAGGGCCGGCGCGGGCGACTGCCGCAAAGAGGTGGACAGGATGAAGAGTGTGGGTCGCGTGTATCTGGTCGGCGCCGGGCCCGGCGATCCCGACCTGTTGACGGTGAAAGCGCTGCGGCTGCTGGGCCAGGCGGACGTCGTCGTCTACGACCGGCTTGTGTCGGACGAGATCCTCGCTCTGGTACCCGACGGGGTTTCACGAATTTTTGTTGGCAAGGCTGCCGGTAACCACGCCCTGCCGCAGGATGAAATCAATCGCATCATTCTGAAGCTCGCGCTGGCGGGGCATGACGTGGTGCGCTTAAAAGGCGGTGATCCTTTCATCTTTGGACGCGGCGGCGAAGAAGCGCTGCAACTCGCCGCGCACGGGATCCCGTTCGAGGTGGTGCCCGGAATCACCGCCGCGGTGGCCTGCGCCGCCTATGCCGGAATACCCGTGACCCACAGGGGACTTGCAAGCGGCGTGCAGCTGGTCGCCGGGCACTGTCGCGGCACGACTCCGCTGGAGCTCAACTGGAACTCACTCGCCGATAGCGCGCTGACGCTGGTCTTTTACATGGGGCTTGCGAATCTCTCCGAGATCCGGGCCGGACTGATGGCCGCCGGCCGTTCTGGCGCCACTCCGGTTGCGGTGGTGGCCGAAGGGACCAAGCCCGACCAGCGTCGCTTGCTTACGACGCTCGACTGCGCGCCCGACGATGTTGCTGCCGCCGGTATCGCGCCGCCGGCCGTGGTCATCATCGGCGATGTGGTCGCGCTGTCGGCGAAGCTCGACTGGTTCGTGCCGGACAACGGAACCGAGACGACGATGGCGCACGCAGGACATGGCTGAATCACCCCGGCACTTCACGCCCGCGTCCATCCGCCTGCGCCGGAGTGAGAATTACAGTTCGCGAAATGGTCTTCGCTCCGTAGTGGCAATGACGCTGCTGACGCTTGGCGGCGCCGCATTTGCAGCAGACGTTCCGGAAGACCGGCAACGGGCGCTTGTGCATTTGCTGCGCCATGACTGCGGCTCTTGCCACGGCATGACGCTGCGCGGCGGACTCGGGCCGCCGCTGACCCCGGCGGCGCTCGAAGGAAAATCGAAGAGCGCGCTTAAAGCCACCATCCTTTTCGGCCGTCCGGGCACGCCGATGCCGCCTTGGCGCGGCATGCTCAGCGAGTCCGAGGCGCGCTGGCTGGTGGAGGCGCTGAAGTCCGGGAGCGTGCAGTAGAAAGGATCAACATTAGGTGAAGCAAAGACAACGAACTATCGCAGCATTAGCGCTTGCGCTGACGGCAACGCTGCTGCTCGGCTTCGGCGAGCCCCGCGGCACCGGCGATCTGGGCCTGGTGGTGGAGCGCGCCGCCGGCCGGGTGCAGGTGGTGGATACGACCGCCCGCGCGAGCCTGGGCGCGGTCGAAGGCCTGGGCGATCTTTCCCACGCGTCCGTCGTCTATTCGCGGGATCAGCGCTACGGCTACGTTTTCGGTCGTGACGGCGGGCTCACCAAGGTCGACCTGGTCGCGGGAAAGATCGTCAAGCGGGTGATCCAGGCAGGAAACAGCATCGGCGGGGCGATCTCCGAGGACGGCGCTCTGGTCGCGGTGTCGAACTACGAGCCGGGGGGCGTGCGCATCTTCGACGCGGCGACCCTCGACCCGGTGGCCGAAATTCCTGCGACCTACGGCAGCGAAGGTAAGCGATCCAAGGTAGTCGGGCTGACCGACGCACCGGGCCGGCGCTTCGTTTTCAGCCTCTACGACGCGGGCGAAATTTGGATCGCGGACCTGACCGATCCCGAGGAGCCGCAGGTGAAGCGCTTCAGCGACGTCGGCCGCCAGCCCTACGACGCGCTGGTGACCGACGACGGCCGCTATTACGTTGCCGGACTGTTCGGCGAGGACGGACTCGCGCTGCTGGATCTCTGGCACCCGGAGCTCGGGGTCAAACGCATTTTGAACGGTTACGGCCGCGGTGAGCGCGCGCTGCCGGTTTACAAAATGCCGCACCTCGAGGGCTGGGCCATGGCCGGCGACCGCGCCTTCCTGCCGGCGGTGGGACATCACGAGGTGCTCGTCGTCAGCCGCGACGACTGGAGCGAGGTCGGCCGCGTTTCCGTGCACGGCCAGCCCGTGTTCGTAATGGCGCGACCGGACGGGCGCCACGTCTGGGTGAATTTCGCCCACCCGAACAACGACACGCTGCAGGTCATCGACACCGAGACCCTGGAGATCGTGCGCACGCTGAAGCCCGGTAAGGCGGTGCTGCACATGGAGTTCACGCCGCGCGGCGAGAACGTGTGGGTCTCAGTGCGAGACGAGGACCGCGTGGAGGTATATGACACGCGAACATTCAAGAGACTGGAGACAATTAATGCCGACAAGCCCAGCGGCATCTTTTTCACCGCGCGCGCCCACCGCATCGGGCTTTGACGCCCGCATCGATGACCCGGCGGAAAGCGCAAAGGCGCTGAGCGCGCTCGAGCGTCGCCTGCTGGACGAGTTTCAGCGCGACTTCCCGCTGGTGCCGGCGCCGTTCGCCGAGATGGCGACGCGCCTGGGAGTGAGCGAATCCGAGGTCATTGATGCCCTGACGAATCTAAAAGCGCGGGGCTTTGTCAGCCGCGTCGGCCCGGTATTCGCACCCCGGCGCCTGGGCTACAGCCTGCTTTCCGCGCTGGCCGTTCCCGCCGAGAGCCTGGAGGCGGTGGCGTCGATGGTCAACGACTTCGAAGAGGTCAATCACAATTACGAGCGCGAGCATGAATATAACCTCTGGTTCGTGGTTACCGGCGACGATGAGCAGAGGGTGCAACGCGTCCTCGACGAGATCGAGCAGCGGACCGGGCTTACAGCGCTACGGCTTCCCCTGGAGCGCGCCTATCACATCGATCTGGGTTTTCCCTTATGGCCGTGAGCGAAAAGCAGCGAAAGTTGGTGACGGCGATGCAGGAGGGACTGCCGCTTACGCCGCGCCCTTACCAAAAAATTGGAGAAAGTATCGGCATGAGCGAAAAAGATACCATCCGTCTCGTCCGCGATTGTGTGCACGAAAGTCTTATCAAGCGCTTCGGCGTCGTGGTGCGGCATCACGAGCTCGGCTTTCGCGAAAACGCCATGGTGGTTTGGGACGTGCCGGACAATCGCGTCGATGAGGTCGGGGAGTGGCTCGGCAATCAAACCGGCGTGACGCTGTGTTACCGTCGACCCCGCCGGGCCCCACACTGGCCCTACAACCTGTACTGCATGATCCACGGCCGCAACCGCGAGGCGGTGCGGGATCGAATCGAGACACTGCGGCAAAGCACCAAACTCGGTGGAGTCTCCCACGCGGTGCTGTTCAGCAAGCGACGCTTCAAGCAACGGGGGGCGCGATACGGCTTCGACGAAGGCAATAGGCAGAGAGTCAATGCTTGACGCGACCGACCGGGCAATCGTGAATCTGCTCCAGGAGGGCATTGCCGTTTGCGAGCGCCCTTTTGAAAAAGCCGGCGCTGAGCTGAGTCTCAGCGAGACGGAAATCGTCACCCGCCTGAGCGCAATGTTAGACTCCGGGACGCTCACCCGTTTCGGACCGATGTTCGACGCCGAGCGCCTGGGAGGCGCGTTCACCCTGTGCGCCATGCGCGTGCCGCGTCAGCGCTTTGACGAGGTCGCCGAAATCGTCAACGGCTTCGACGAGGTGGCGCACAACTACGAGCGCGAGCACGATCTCAACATGTGGTTCGTGGTCGGCGCCGACTCCCGGAAAAGCGTCGCCGAAACCATCGACGCAATCGAGCGGGCGACGGGACTGGATGTGATCAACCTTCCGAAGCTCGAGGAGTTTTACGTCGGCCTGAATCTCGAAGCATGATCGCGGCGAGCTGTTTTCTTACTTACACGAAAAAAGGGGTAACAACATGAAGAGCTACGAAATCAACAAATTCGCACTTGGCCTTGCCGCCGCGTTTGTGGTCGGCGCAATGACCTCGGCGGCACATGCCGGCGACGCGAAGGCAGGAGAGGCGAAGATTGGCACCTGCATGGCCTGCCACGGCAAAGACGGCAAGGCGACTGCGCCCATCTATCCAAACATCGGTGGTCAGAACGAGCAGTATCTGGTGGCCGCGATCAAGGCGTACAAAAGCGGCGACCGCAACAACCCGATCATGAAGCCGATGGCGATGGTGCTG
>JBFIYQ010000045.1:0-11642 GCA_041605275.1 Gammaproteobacteria bacterium | reverse complement strand
GCTCGACACTGAGTTCGGCATGCAGGTACGAACCCGGCGTCGCCGGAAGCTTTCCCGGCCGAGGGTCCCGATGCCGTTGCCCACGAGGCCGAATGGGCGCTGGTTGATGGATAGTGTACGTGACCCGCTGGCCGATGGCCGGCGTTTCAAGGTGCTGAGCATTGTCGATGATGACTCGCAGCTGTGCGTGGGTCAGCTGGTCGATACGTCAATCTCAGGAGCGCGTATCGCGGGATATCTAGAGAGCTTCAGGAGAGCCGTGGACTGCCGGTAAGCCTGGTGCTGGACCATGGCCCGAAGATAACCCGCAAGGCGATGCTCTTCTTTTGCCGGCAGCGGTAGGTGAAGTGGCTGTTCATCCAGCCCGGTAAGCCGACCCCAAACGCGTTTGTCGAGTCGTTCAATGGACGCTTTAGCGACAGTTGTCTGAATCAGCCGTGGTTCAAGGATCTGAACGATACCCGCTCCATCATCGACGACTGGCGTCGTCACTACAACGAGGAGCCGCCGCACAGTTCTCTGGACTATAAGCCGCTCCTTGTATTCGAGCAGCACGCGGCTTGATACCATGCATGACTCTCAATCAGGTTGGGATACCTTTGGGGGAAAGGTCAATGAAAGCGCAGGCTGAATTGTTTCAACGCTTCCCCCCGCCCACTGCCGGGATCGCCCTGCCAGGTTACACTGCTCTCGGGAAACTCACACTCACGGGACTTTCGGTAGTAGGTCGAGAGCTCGCTGCAAGGCGAAGACGTGGATGTCCTTTTCGTTGACGGTAATCACACCGAAGAAGGCGTGCGCGGGGATTTCCTCGATTATCGTCACCTTCTGCGGCCGGGCGGAATCATCGCTTTTCACGAAATTCTGAAATCGCAGCCGCTTGGTTCGAATCACGTCCACCGACTTTTGAAGACGTTGATAGATGTCCACGACACCGCGAGTTTGTGTCTGACCCAAACCAATCTATCTATGAAATCGGTATCGTTCATGTCGGCGAGCAGTTTCCGCGAATCGCTTGAGCATGGCACGCCTAGATCTCCGGTGGGCGGACGGAATCATGCTTGATCGGGTCCGCTCAGCAACGACCTGCCAAGCGTGTGGCGCAACGTTCGGTGCCCGCCCGTGAAGTTGCTTTTGATCGCCAAGCCGTGGCGGGGCGGCCTTGCTCGGTATCTTTGGCAAGCGCTGAATGCGCTTTTTCCAGGCAACGTTGAGTGGTTGCCCACTTATCCCGCTTCGTTGCCTGAGCGAATAGCGTACAAAAGAGATCGGAGCGCTTGGCGCAATCGCATTCTCGAACGGGTGGATACGACTAACTGCGACGCTGTTATTTTTATTAATCACTTTTCCGACATAGAGGCGCTCGGGCCGCGGAATCATTTTCGTCTTTGGCTTACCGACGATCCGCGACCGATAGTTAGAAGAAGCTCAATCTACGGCCGCGTATATATTACCGATCCGGGTTACAAAAAAGAGGTATCCGCAAACCTTGGTGGCGGTCGCTTCGGCGGCGTTTTGCCGTTCGGCTATCTACCCGAACTTCACCGGCCACGGGGCGACGAGATGGGCGGCCGGGGTTTCTGCTTCATTGGTAATCGCGACCCGAAGCGCGATTTCTACTTTCGCATTCTTTGCTCTCGCAGTGCGGACATCACGATCTACGGCAATTACTTTCCATTGCACTCTATGGCCTGGCGATTTCCCGGCCGCTTTAGACCCCGAATCGCGGCTGATCGAATGGCGGTCATATATGCTCGCCATATAGGCTCGATAAATGTTCACGGCTCGGTAGTGAAAGGCGGCACTAATATGCGCACCTTCGAGTGCGCAGGTTACCGAATCGCACAGATCGTGGAACGTCTTCCCGGTGTCGAGGCGCTGTTTACCCCCGGAGAAGATATGCTGACCTTCGAGAGCCCGGAGGAACTCATGGATCAGATGAAGCGGCTAGAGAAGGATTCGAAATTGGCGAGGTCGCTTGCTGAATCCGCTGCCCGCCGCGCGCGCGCCGAACATACTTACTTCCATCGCGCCCGCGCGCTCCTTCACGACCTGGTCGACGTATCCGAAGATGCCGTGACACGTCTCGCAGAGTTGTGAGGGCTTACCGTCGCTAGGGCGAAGCTTCGCCTGAAATCAAGGTCGCCAGGGCTTGCTTGAGCGCGGTGGCAGTTCGTTCGGCGGAGAACCAACGGCG
The DNA here is from genome assembly GCA_041605275.1 of Gammaproteobacteria bacterium. GTDB lineage: Bacteria > Pseudomonadota > Gammaproteobacteria > HK1 > HK1 > CAMYJH01. The sequence goes on along the minus strand of JBFIYQ010000045.1, from coordinate 9,445 downwards.
GTAGCTTTGCAGTGCATCTCGTCCACGCGTGCCGAGAGACTGTGGCGAGGCGGCAAGCCCAGCCACGGCCTCGCACAAGGTACGCGGGTCTGCGGGCGGCACCCAAGTGATTCCGCTGCGGTCGGAGGTTGAAAGCCCGGTGGGGAATGCGGGTGACGACCGGGTCACTACTGGTCGGGCGCAAGCAAGGGCCTGACAAAGTTTATTTGGAATTACCCGGGCCGCCTTGGGCGTATCGCCAAAAATACCCAAAACAATATCAGCGCGGGCAATGCGAGAGGGCAGGGACGGGTATGCTATCCAATCTTCGAATTCAAGCCGCGATCCCTGGCTCGCTCTGGATTGGCAGGACGCGCGCAATGGCCCATCGCCTACCAGACACCAGCGCACCGGCGCTCCTTGGTAGAGATTGGCGGCATCGACGATCACCTGCGGGCCCTGTAGTGGAATGAAGCTACCGAAAAACAGAACCTCCAGTGGTTCCTTCGGGTTGGCGGGCCCTTCTTCAGCTTTGAAAAGCTCCTCGTCGGCGCAAAGTGGTACCACGTGGACACGATCTCGAGGCACGCCAAGCGACTGTATAAAAAACTCCGCATGCGCTTCGGTATCGGCAAGCAGCAGATCCGCGCAGCCGAAAAGCCGTCGCTCCCACCCAAGCAGTCTTCTGGCCCCGAGACTCTCCGCAGCGAACTTCTCTCGCTCGAATACCTGTTTGTCATAGGCGCTTATCAGAGGATCAAATATCAGCGGTAATCCGCGGCGCGCGCTCCATCGCCGCGCGGCGGCAAGATCCCGCTGCCTAAAACAGGGAACCCACACCAGATCGACCGGTGAGCGAACGCGCAGCGACGCCTCCACGTCGCCAGCTGGGGAAATTCGGGGCCAAAAATCAGAGATTGTATAGCCGGCTTGCAAAAGACAGCGGCGCACTGTCCGGTTACGCGCGTATTCCGGGTCAGATCGCCCCCACCAGAGTATGGTTCCGGCGGTACGCTGCTGCCGAGATTGCGTTTCTCCGGTCAGAGACGGGCTAGCGATCAATGGAATCTGTTCTTATGGGGGACATAGGGTTTCGCTATTATAGCGAGTCAAGAATTGCGGCTTAGTGTCAGGCGTAGTGATCAAGATGGAAAGACTTTCCGTATTCATTACCACCTACAACAACGCGGACACGCTGGACAAGTGCCTCTCGAGCGTGGCCTGGGCCGACGAGATCGTGGTGCTCGACTCCTTCAGCACCGACCAAAGCATGGAGATCGCGCGACATCATGGCTGCAAGATTCACCAGCACGAGTTCCTCGGCTATGGAAAGCAGAAGCAGATGGCGTTGGAGAAGACCTCGAATCACTGGGTGCTGCTGCTCGACGCCGACGAAATGCTTTCGCCGGAACTGCAAAAGGAAATCAAGGCGCTGCTCGAGACCGGACCGCGGGTAGCCGGGTACGCGCTGCCCCGACGCGAGCAGGTCTTCTGGCGAATGAACCATCCCGGGGTGCGGTTAAATTATCACCTGCGCCTTTTCGACAAGCGTCGCGGACGCCTCTCGGACACACCGATCCACGCGGCTCCGAAAGTCGATGGTGAGGTCGGACGCCTGAACCAGCCTTTTTTTCATTTCGGCGAGCGGGACATTCACGAAAAGGTCGACAAGATCAACGCCTACTCCACCGGACTGGTAGCCGACAAGCTTGCCCGGGGCCGCAAAGCCTATCCGCTCATTTTGATCATTTATCCTCCCTGGATTTTCTTCCGCAGCTATGTACTCAAGCGCGCTTTTTTGGACGGCTGGGCGGGATTCATTGCCTCGGTGGTGATGAGCTTCTACGCCTTTCTGCGCTACGCCAAGCTGTACGAGCACGACCGCCGGGCGCGGCAAGATCCGGGCGAGGAACTCGGCGCGCCGCCGGATCGAAACGCAGGATTTTAAAGGCATTTTCGGGCAATTGAGTCTGACCGGCGTAATACCCCGCGGCCCGCGCGACAACGCTTCAACTGAAAACGCCCAATGCGCTCAGTCGACCCAGCACCTGCTCCGGCGTCACCAGCATCATGCAGGAATGGTGACTGCAGTGTTTACGGTAGCAGTTGATGCAATAGATATCAGACTGCAGCGCCACCACCTTTTCGCCGGCCGGCTTGACTCGTCGGGGATCCGTCGGCCCGCAGATCACCACCATGGGCCGCCCCGCCGCCGAGGCCACGTGGGCGGTGCCGGTATCGTTGGCGACGACAAAGCGCGCACCCTTCGCCAGCGGCAAGATATCCAGAAGCTCGGTGGCGCCGCATAGGTTGACGGCCAGACCGTCCAGCGCCTGCTCGATCTCCGCGCATTCGCCGGCGTCCTCTTCAGCGCCGACCAGCAGCACCCGCTCAACGCCGCGATCTTTAAGCGCCAGGCCTAAGGCGATAAAACGCCTTGCGCCCCAACGCTTCAAATATCCGGCCGCCTGACAGCCGGGAAGAAACATGCCGTAGCCACCCCGTTTCAGCCCGCTCCGTCGCAATAAGCTTTGGACCCGCTCCAGGTTGCGATCCGGAGCATGCAGCACCGGGGTCTTTGACATCGTGGCCACCCCGGCCGCCTTGAGCGTCGCGCGGATGTGATCCAACGCGTGCACGGGCTGGGGCGGGGGCGGGGGAGCGACGTTATAGGGAAAGCGGCGGTGGTTGCCGACCCGATAGCGCGGCGCCCGTCCACTGAGCCAAAGCAGCAGCATCAGCAATCGGGCCCGATCGTTGGACTGCAGATCGAACACCACGTCGTAGCCGCCGCGGCCCACCTCTTTGACCCACTGAAGCATTCCGGGCACCCCACGCAGCCTTCGCCTCAGGTCAAAGCTGATGATCTTCTTGAATCGCGGATCCGCTGCGAACAACCGGTCCCAGGGTGCTAGCGTATTCAAATGAATTTCCGCCTGAGGGAACGCCTCGAAGATGTCCTGGAAGGCACAGCTCGCCAGCGCCACGTCGCCCATCGCGCTCCAGCGCATCACCAGGATGCGGCGAATGCCGCTGTCAACGGGCAAATCGACGCTAAAATTTTTCCTCACCTTCGGTAGACGTCCTCATTGGCGTCAGGCCGGGTCTTGAATCGTCGATGCGCCCAAAGATACTGCTCGGGGTGCTTGACGATCTCTGACTCGAGCACCGCATTGACCCTTCGCGCGTCTTCGAGCTCGTCACCGCTTGGAAAGTTCTCGAGCGGCGGCCGCAGCACGATTTTGTAGCCGTCAAATCCCCGCTTGCGAAAGAAATAGAAAGGAATTACGGGGGAACCGCTCATCTTGGCGTAGCGGGCGGTGGCCTTGACGGTGGCTGCGGGCTGGCCGAAGAAGTCGGCAAACACGCTGTTACGCCGACCGTGATCCATATCCGGCGGATACCACACGGGGTGATTCTTCTTCAGCGCCCGAAGCAGACTCCTGGCGTCGTCGCGGGAGATCATCTCCCCGGGATGACGGGTACGGCCGCGCTGGATGATGCGATCCAGCAGGGGATTCCTGTTGGGACGATAGATCATGTAGCAGGGCATCACGCGGGAGAAGAGCCGCAAGCCAATTTCCAGAAACACGAAGTGAGCACTCAACAGAATTGCGCCCCTGCCTTTCTCCAGCGCCGCCTGTAGGTGCTCAAGACCCTGAATCTCAGCTAAGCCTTCAAGTCTCCGGTCCGGCACCCACCATGCCGCACCCATCTCAACGAAGGCGACGCCCAAGGCCGCGAAGTGCGCCTTCAGCAGGCTTTCGCGCTTGGCTTGGCTCAGCTTCGGAAAACACAGCTCCAGGTTGATCCTGGCAACGTGATTGCGCCGACCCATCAGGCGGTAAAAGACGGCACCCAGCGCACTGCCGACGATTACCCGCCCGGAATACGGCAGCAGAACCAGCGCGCGAAGCATGCCGGCCATGATCCAGATGACCCAGTAGCGGGGATGTAGAAATGCGCTGAGCGGCGCCTCGCCGCTGACGCTCGGTGAGCTCATGCGGGGCAGCACGCGCCGCGACGTGCTCTCGGGCTGGGCGAGTTGGGGAACCGCTCAGTTAAAGAGATCAGAAGGGATTTCATTTACCGATACAGAATGAGGAGAAAATACGCTCGAGCAAGTCGTCGCTGGTGAATGTACCCGTGATTTCCCCCAGTGATCTTTGCATCTGTCTAAGATCTTCTGCGATGAGCTCACCGCAAGGCTGCGCCCCACACTGCGCCCTGGCGGCGCGCCCGTGCTCGATGGCCGCGCCGATAGCTTCGAGATGCCGCCGGCGGGCGGTGAAACTGCCCTCCCCGGCTTGACGATAGCCTACCGCCGCCTTGAGCGCAGCCACGAGGTGATCGAGTCCTTCACCGGTTTTAGCCGAGATACAGATTTCATTGCCGAAGGACAGCTCACGAACGCCGGGCGCGCCTCCACTCAGATCGATCTTGTTGCGCACCAGCATGAAATCGGGGCCATCGCTGAACTCCTCCAGCAGCGCGCGGACCTCGGCGTCGTTCTGCTCCCGGTCGTCGACCATGGCGAGCACCACGTCGGCGCTGGATATCTCGGTTTTAGCCCGGGCGATTCCCTCGCGCTCCACTCTATCCTGGGTCGCCCGCAGCCCCGCCGTGTCCACCACGTTCAGCGGCAGGCCGTCCAGATGGATGTATTCCCGCAGCACGTCGCGGGTGGTTCCCGGCACTTCGGTGACGATGGCGGCGTCCCGCCCGGAGAGCCGGTTGAGCAGACTGGACTTGCCCACGTTCGGCGCGCCGGCGATGACCACCGTCATCCCCTCGCGCAACAGGCAGCCCTGCACCGCCTCGGCCTTCACCGCATCGAGCCGACCGAGAATGTCATCGACCCGCGCTCCCACCGCGCCTTCGGAGAGAAAATCGATCTCCTCCTCGGGAAAATCGATAGCGCCCTCCACGTAGGCGCGAAGCTCAATTAGCGCGTCGACAATGGCGTTTATCCGCCGGGAGAACGCTCCGTGCAGCGTTCGCTGGGCGCTCAAAGCGGCGGTTCGCGAAGCGCTGTCGATGAGATCGGCCACCGCCTCCGCCTGCGCCAGGTCCATCTTGTCGTTCAAGAACGCGCGCTGGGAAAACTCCCCCGGCCGGGCGAGGCGGGCGCCGGCCTCCAGCGCGCAGGCGAGCAGGAGGTCCATGACCACGGCCCCGCCGTGGCCGTGGAGCTCGAGCACGTGCTCTCCGGTAAAAGATCTCGGCGCCGGAAAATAGAGCGCCAGACCCTGGTCGACGATCTCGCCGCCGGCGTCGCGGAAAAGGGCGTTAACGGCGATCCTGGGTTCGGGCGGGCGACCGCAGACGCGGGCGGCAATCTCCGGCACCGCCGGCCCCGATACCCGCACGATACCGATGCCTCCGCGTCCCGGGGGCGTGGAAATAGCCGCAATGGTGTCAGCGGTGCCGCCCTGCATGCTTGTGAGGCGACCGATTACGCACGGATCCGGAGCGGCGGCGCCTCAGGCGTGGCCGACAATTTTCCGGGTGATGACCCACTGCTGCGCAATGGATAGAAGGTTATTGACGAACCAGTAAAGCACCAGCCCTGAGGGAAAGAAAAGGAAGAAGAACGTGAATACGAACGGCAGCGCCATCATGATCTTCGCCTGCATCGGATCCGGTGGCGGCGGATTGAGCTTTTGCTGCGCAAACATGGTGGCGCCCATCAGAATCGGGAGCACGAAGTACGGATCGTGAACGCTCAGATCATCGAACCAAAGAATGAATGAGGCTTGCCTCAGCTCGACGCTTTCCAGCAGCACCCAGTAGAGCGCGATGAACACCGGGATCTGCACCAGAATCGGAAAGCATCCCCCGAGCGGATTGATTTTTTCCTTCTTATACAGCTCCATCATCGCCTGGTTCATGCGCTGCTTGTCCTTGCCGTACCGTTCCCGAATGGCAACAATTCGGGGCTGCACCTTGCGCATGCGGGCCATGGACTTGTAGCTGGTGGCCGAGAGATGAAAGAAGGCAAGCTTGATGATCAGCGTGAGGATGACGATGGACCAGCCCCAGTTGCCGACAAAGCCGTGGATCCAGTCCAGCAGCCAGAACAGCGGCTCGGCAATCAGCCAAAGCCAGCCGTAATCCACCGTGCGCTCGAGGTTGGGCCCGATATCCTGCATCCGCGACTGGATCTTCGGCCCCACATAGAGGGTGAGATCGAAGGTCTCCCGGCCGCTGGCGGGCACGCTTTTCGGCGGCGTCAACACCCCGATGACATAGCGCTCGTTGACCAGCGCCTTGCTGTAGTAATGGCTGTCAACATTCTGGTCGGGTACCCATGCGCCGGCGAAGTAGTGCTGGATCATGGCGATCCAGCCGCCCGTTGACGTCAGGTTGAGATTGCTCTTTGTCATGTCCGAGAAGTCGATCTTCTCGTAGGGCTTATCCGGGGTTGAGACCACCCCGCCGGTATAGGTGTAGGTTCGGAAAATGCCCCGGGTTTCTTCCACTACACCGCGCTGAAACTGGCCGTACATCCGTCCCTGCCAGGGCTCCGACGTATTGTTGGTGACCTCGAACGAGACGTCGATCTTGTAGCGGTCGCGATAAAAAACGTAGCGCTTGATCACGCTGATACCGTTGGACCCCTCCCATTTAAGCGGCACCACGAGTCGGTCCTGTCCCTCTTCCATGACGTAGCGGCTGGCGGGAGCGCTGAATCGCTGGTGGTGATTGGGAGAGCCCTCGCTGCCGACGAGTCCGGACTGAGCCAGAAACACGCCCGGTGGATTGTTGTTCAGCAGGGAGAAGGGGACGTCCGGTTTGTCGGTGGAGACCGGATACTTCAGCAGATCTACTCGACTCAGGGTTCCGCCGACGAGGTCAATCTGCGCCTGATAAAAGTCCGTGCGCACGGACACCGCCTCGCCCGGAGACGGAGAAGCGGTCAGCTCCGGCGTTTCCGCGGCCGGAGGCTGGTCCGGGACGATCGCATCCGGAACGTCGGGCGCGCTGGCTTCCGCAGGCGCCGGCGCGTCCCCGCTCATGCTCGACGACTGGGGCGCCGGGGTGACCGGTTTGGGGCCGTAGTCCTGCCGCCAGGCCTGCCAGATGAGCAGCGACACCACCGCCAGCGCGATCACCAAAAGGGTGCGAACCTGCTCTATGGGCAAGGCGGGCTACTCCCTCTCAGCCGCTTCGGCGGGCGCGCCGGTTATCAGATTTTCCGCAGTGACGCTGCGGCAGGGCTCGATTGACGTTCATGAATTCCTTGGCCTCTTCCTCTGGGCCAGGCCGGGCTCATCCCGGAGTTTCAACCATTGCGCATCCAGTGCATCACGCAGCGCGGCTTTGTCCGCCCCCCCGATCCCTGGGCGGCTCACGATCACCACGTCCAGACCGGTTAACAGCCTTGTATTTCGCCTGAAACTTTCACGGGCGACACGTTTAATTCGATTGCGCTCAACCGCCGATGCCACGTGTTTCTTCGCAACCGCAAGAGCAAGGCGGGGTGTTCGCACCGTTCGGCGGCGCGCCCGGATGGTCACATAGGCGTTTGTAATTTTCAGGCCGCTTTGAAAGACACGCCGGATGTCCCGGGCCCGGGACAAACGCATCGCGCGACCTAACCGCTCGCGGACGCCATCGCGTTCCAACGCGTCACGCGCTCAGGCTAGCCCTGCGCTTGCGTCGCCTGGCCTTAATGACCTGCCTTCCGGCCTGTGTCGCCATGCGCGCGCGAAAACCGTGGCGGCGCTTGCGCTTGAGCTTGCTCGGCTGAAAAGGTCTCTTCATCGGTACGCCCCTGGATTCCGGCTTTTCCCGCTCTGCCCGAGTGCGGGGCCAGAGAAAAGCGCGGATGCTACGACTTAAACCTTTCTGCTGTCAAACCGAGGCCGACCGCCTAGCCACGATCGCCCGGTGGGCTGGCGCTGCGAAAGTCGATCAAAAATTGTGTCAACCCGATCATGCCAAGTAAAGATCGTGACCTCGCCTAATCAACTACTTGCATTTAAATGACGCCGCTTAAACTCGAACCGCGGCTCCCGATTGAAAAGTTTCACCGCGCAACCGAGGAGGTTCCACAGGGCAATTGAGGGGTATACACTTTCAGCCCTTCGATGCTCTCTCGCGGTTGTAACAGGGAGGACCGCTGAGTGGTTCCTACTTTATGGAAAAAATGTCTCGACCGACTCGAGGGAGAGCTTTCACCGCAGCAGTTTAATACCTGGATCCGTCCCCTACATGCCGTCGAAGACGGCGAGCGCCTGCGTCTTCTCGCGCCCAACCAGTTTGTACGTGATTGGGTTAACGAGCATCTGGCCGGTCGGATCTCCGAAGTTTTTTCTCGGGTTAAGAACTGCGAGCGCGCGGACGTCATCGTCCAGGTGGGAAGTCGACAGGCGACGCCGATTCAGTCCAGCGCGGCAAGCCTGCCGGCCGCTGAGCTTTATCGGATCGCTCACCCCGCTCAGACCGCTGCGGTGCAGCGTCGCGCCACCGGATTACGACCCGGTTTCACCTTCGAAGCTTTCGTCGAAGGCAAATCAAACCAGCTTGCCCGCGCCGCCTCAATGCAGGTATCAGAAAACCCGGGCAGCGCCTATAACCCGCTGTTCATTTATGGCGGTGTCGGGCTGGGAAAGACCCATCTGATGCACGCCATCGGCAACACCGTACTCGAACAGAATCCACAAGCCAACGTGGTCTACCTGCACTCCGAGCGATTCGTTGCCCACATGGTTAATGCGTTGCAGCACAACACCATCAACGAGTTCAAACGGCTTTACCGCTCCGTGGACGCGCTGCTTATCGATGACATTCAATTTTTCGCCGGAAAGGAGCGCTCACAGGAAGAGTTTTTTCATACCTTTAACGCACTGCTCGAAGATCAGCAGCAGATCGTGATGACCTGCGATCGTTATCCCAAAGAGGTCGACGGACTGGAGGAACGGCTGAAGTCGCGTTTCGGCTGGGGCTTGACCGTCTCCATCGAGCCCCCTGAGCTTGAGACCCGGGTAGCGATACTGCGAATGAAAGCAGGCCTGAGCGCGGCGGAGGTGCCCAACGAGGTGGCCTTTTTCATCGCCCAGCGGATCCGCGCCAACGTGCGCGAACTCGAGGGCGCCCTGCGCCGGGTGATCGCCAATTCGCACTTCACCGGCCGTCCCATCACTTTGGATCTGGCCAAGGAGGCGCTAAAGGATCTGCTGGCGCTCCAGGACAAACTGGTCACAATAGAGAACATTCAGAAGACTGTTGCCCAGTACTACAAAATCCGGGTCGCGGATTTGATCTCCAAGCGCCGTACCCGTTCCATCGCCAGACCGAGGCAGATGGCGATGGCGCTGGCTAAGGAGCTGACCAATCACAGCCTGCCGGAAATTGGCGATGCCTTCGGGGGCCGGGACCACACCACCGTGTTACATGCTTGCAGGAAGATCGCCGAGCTTAAGGAAAACGATGTCTCCATAGACGAGGAATACGCAATCCT
>JBFIYQ010000044.1:0-11766 GCA_041605275.1 Gammaproteobacteria bacterium | reverse complement strand
GTCGCCAGGTTCTCGCCTGCAGTTGAAGACGATACGATATCCTGTCTACGGGCTCAGTCTTAGAGCCCTGCCGCTTACGCTTATTGATTACTCAGATGATCGGTCCCTTGCGTCTCATTGTTGGCATCAGCGGAGCTTCCGGCGTCATTTACGGCATCCGCTTGCTCGAGGTGCTGCGGTCCACCGCAGTGGAAAGTCATCTGGTGATGTCCAAGGCCGCGGAAATGACCATCAGCTACGAAACCGATCGCAAGACCTCGGAGGTAAAGAAGCTCGCCGATGTCTGCTATCCGGTGGCAGACGTCGGCGCGTCTATTTCCTCCGGGTCCTTTCGAACCGAAGGCATGATTATCGCGCCCTGCTCGGTTCGCACCATGTCCGAAATCGCCTCCGGCGTCACTTCGACCCTGCTTACCCGGGCCGCGGACGTGGTGCTGAAGGAGCGGCGCCGGCTGGTGCTGCTTTTCCGAGAGACACCGCTACACGCCGGACATCTGCGCACCATGCTCGAGGTGACCGAGATGGGGGCCATAGTGATGCCCCCGGTGCCCGCGTTTTACGCCCGGCCGAATAATATCGACGAAATGGTTTTGCAAACGCTGGGTCGGGCGCTGGACCTGTTTGGCGTCGACGCCGGGATCGTGAAGCGCTGGGGCGAGAAGTAGCTCGGGTGAACGGTGTGAGCACGAGTGAATTGAGCAGCCGGATCCTGGGCCTTGCCCTGTGGACAGCCCTGGCGGTCGGGGCGCCTCCACTGTTAGCCGCAGAGGAAATCTACCGGCCGGTGGCGGTATCCGAGCGCGTGCTTTCCAGGCCTCACGATTTGATCCTGTCTCCCGACGGTCGCCACCTGCTGGTGGCGGATTTGGGTAACCACGTGGTGCGGGTGATGGACCCGGATACCCTCGCCGTGGTGGGCGAAATCGGCTCGGGTGAGCTTTCCGCGCCCCACGACGTGGCTATGGACGACCTGGGGAGGCTGATGGTGGCGGACACCGGGAACGACCGGGTCGCTATTTTCGAGCTGCGTGGAGCCAGCGGACGATTGGTGGACCAGCTCACCGAAGGTCTCGGACGGCCGGAGGGGGTTGTGCAGGGGCGCAGCGGGCGAGTGTTCGTCACCAGCGTCGCCGGGAGCCATATCAGCGCATTCGAGAACGGACGCCGCGTCGCCCGCGCGGGCGGCGCCGGAAGCGGGCCGAATCAGTACATCCGGCCGCACGATATCGATGTCGACCCTGACGGCCGGCTTATCGTCGCCGACCCCGGCAATAATCGCCTCCAGGTGCTTTCCCAGGAGCTCGAGTTCCAGTTCAGCATCGGCGGGGCGCCGCCCCATGATTTCAACGAGCCAAAATACTTCGCCCTGGACGACGACGGCCGACTTTATGTCGGAGATCAATACAATCACCGCGTTTTGGTGTTTGATCGCAATCTTGCGCTGGTCGGTCGAATGGGCACGGGATCGGCTGGCGATTCTCCGGAACAGCTCAACGGTCTGGAGGGCGTGGAGGTACGTGGATCGGACGTTTGGATTGCCGATACCTACAACAATCGTGTGGTGCGATATAAAAGAGTCGACCAGCACTCGAACTGAAATAGGCCAAACCGCCGGCACCAGGGCGCCATCGCCGGAGGTGCCGGCCTGTTGCTTCTTATGGACAGAGGCCCAAGGGTCGGGCGAATCACCAAGGGCGGCGAAGGTGCCGAAGCATCGATCCCTTCAAACGGATTCGTCTCGGTGCGGGGCGGAGGGCCTCGCGGGCGATTCGGCAGACGGTTCTAAGCTCGGGGCAAGAAACTCCGGTTTTCCGGCCCAGCGGCGGATACCGTTGGCGGCACCGAAGACACGCGGGTTGCTGATCAGTCGCAGCAGCAGGGCGTGCTTACCAGGAAAGTCGATCAGGGCAATTGCGATTAGAATCGTCAGCAAGCCTTGCCCGGGAACGAAGAGCATGATAATTCCGGCGACCAGGAGCACAGCCCCCAGCAAGTTGCGCAGGATGATAAGCAGGACAGCAATGACGGGGTGTCGCCCTTTAAAGGGCTTGGAGGGGAGGCGGGAAAAGAACTCTGCGGGCAGAGCGATGATCAGCCAGGGGATCAACAGCGCAGATCCGATGAGCAGCGCGATGGATCCGAGCCCGAGTAGCCAGAACAGTTGCTCGTGGGTCTTCAGAACCTCGAACACAACGTCGATCAAACGTTTTTCTCCCGCAACTGAATCTGCGGTAAGGCTGTCAGGAGACCGTGTTTACCGCTTTGACCACGCCGAATCGTCTAAAGTGTGTACGGGGCACCGAGAACGGCCATGAACGACGTTTCTTCCTTGAAATCCTCGTCGACGCCTCGGCCCCGACCCGGTGTGGCATCCTCCCACAGGCGAAACGGACTCCATATTCTCAATTACAACATACAGGCCGGCATGGCGTCGCGGCGCTATGCGGACTATCTGCTGCACAGCTGGAAGTATTTCCTGCCGCATCCAAACCGCTGGCGCAATTTCGATGCCATGGCGCACAGGCTCAAGCACTACGATCTCGTCGCCCTCCAGGAAACCGACCCGGGCAGCTTGCGAACCGGCTTCGACAACTTCACCGAATATCTGGCGCGGCGTGCCGGATTTCCGTACTGGTTCGAGCAGATCAACCGAGAGGTGGGAAGTCTGTCCCGGCACGGCAACGCCATACTCTGCCGCGATCGGCCGTTCGAGGTCGTCGACCACAAATTACCCGGGATTCGCGGCCGCGGGGCGCTGATCACTCTATTCGGTCTTCCCAGATCCGGCCTCGCCGTCATCTCGGTGCATCTGGCGCTGGGAAAGCGGCCAAGAATTCTCCAGATACAGAGCCTGTGCGAATGCGTTAAAGAATATAATCACGTCATCCTGATGGGAGATTTCAATTGCGATTTGAACAGCCGCGAAATGCGCATGCTGTTCTCTCGCACGGGGCTGCGCGCCCCGCGCAAGACGGGCGACACTTTTCCAAGCTGGCGTCCAAAGCGCCGGATCGATCACATCCTGGTGAGTCCGGGTATCAGCATCGTCAAGGCGGCCACGCTGGGCTGGAACTACTCGGATCATCTGCCCGTCGACATGCAGATTGCCCTGCCCAAGGAGGTCAAGCTCGAGGTCCACTGAGACGTCGTTGTCCAGGTCGGAGTACAGGGTTGAGCGAATCTGACCCGCGTCCCGATTCCCTGCTATAGATAGGGGGAAAAGAGCCAGGCCAATGCATCCCGTGTGCGCACCGGCAGTGAGCGGCCGTCCAGCTCTTCCAGCGTAATCCGCCTTGAAAGGCGCTGGATGGATTCGGTGTAATCTGTCAGCCGCCGCACCAGCGCGCGGTCGAATACTTCCACGTTGAGCTCGAAGTTCAATCTCAAACTGCGGGGGTCTAGATTGGCCGATCCCACCTGGGCGTAGAAATCATCGATGATAAACAGCTTGGTATGGGCAAAAGGAGGCGGCTGGTAATAGACATTAATGCCCAATTCGATCATTTCCCACAGCATTTTTCTGGTCGCCCAGTGTACGAAGGGCAGATTGTTCTTCTCCGGCATGATCACCGTTACCGCGGCACCTCTGAGCGCCGCCGACTGCAGCGCGCCAATCATCTCTCTTGACGGCAGGAAGTAGGGCGTCACGATCAGCACCCGCCGCCGGGCCGATGAGATGGCTCCAACCAGAATGGCCGACAGGGTGTTGAAGTCCTCGTTGGGACCTTCGGCTATGGCCCGGCACACGGCGGTGGCTTGTGACTTCACGCATCGCTTCGACCAGTCGTAAGCGGGTCCCGGCGGTGTTTCGTCTCCGGTGCAAAAGTGCCAGTCGTCCAGAAAAGTCAGCTCGAGCTGGCTCACCACGGGTCCTTCGAATCGAAAATGAATGTCGCGCGTGCGCGCCGGGGGCTCTGGTGACTGCGCCAGGTGGCGGTCAGCAATATTCATTCCGCCGGTAAAGCCGACTTTGCCGTCGACGATGAGTAACTTGCGGTGATTCCTGAGATTCACATAAAGCGTGGGCGGAATGAGCTTTGGGGGAAGAAAGCGCGCCAGGCGGACGCCGCGCTTTTTGAGCGAGCGGCCAACGCGCCGTGGTAGGCCATAATACTCTCCAACGCCGTCGACGATCGCGCGGACGTCTACGCCCCTGCTGACGGCGTTGCCCAATGATTCGACGAAACGCATGCCGGAGTCGTCGCGCTGAAAGATGTAGGTCGAGAGCAGAACGAATTTTTCCGCCGAATCGACTGCGCTCAACATCTCGGGATATGCCGACTCGCCGTCGGCCAGAGGCGAAATGACGTTTCCCGAAACCAGCGGATGACGGGTCACCGCGTCCGCCGTCCGGGCGATGTTCTGATACTCGTCCGGAAGATTCGCGTAGGTGACTTCGAAAGGCTCCAGTGGGGCTCTACGGCTCTCGTCGAGCTCAATTCTGAACGGGCGTTCTTCCTGCAGCTTCTTGGCGCGGGTGCGAATACGGTTGATGCCGAAAAACGCATAAAGCAGCGGTCCCGCTATGGGGAAAAGCAGGCAGATTGCGACCCAGGCAAAGGCGGACCTGGGGTCACGCTTGAATAACAGCGCGTGCACCGCCGTGGTCACCGCCACGGCAGTGATCAGCAGCAGGATTAGCCACTGAATTACCGACATTCCAAACATCGTCGTTGCTCGGCCAGGGAAACGCCGCCGATAGCGTACTGCAATGCGCCGGCAGAGCGTAGGCGCGCGGCGCGGCACCGAAAAGGAACAGTGAACACCGGCCCATTATCCACGGGTCATGGGGGGCATCCGTTCAAAAAAAACGCCGCCCGAAGGCGGCGCTTTCATCTTGGTGCAGTAGTAGATTTCAGCTCACTTTACGCCAGGTGCCGTCAGGTTGGCGGCAGGCGCGGCCTTCGAGCGTTTCTATCTGGTTACCGATGATTATCCGGGTCACATAACCCCGGCAATATTGCCCGTTCATCTCGTAAATTCCCGTCGGAGCAACGTTGTACCGCGCGCCGGTATCTGGATTGGTCCAGCTCACGGCCTGGTAATCATCAGCCCGCTCGATCGCCTGACCTGTGCACGCCTGGTCAATCTGATCCATGTGCGCGCCGATGCTCTTGCCCACCAGCACACCGACGATGGTGCCGGCCACCGCCGCCGCGACCTGTCCGTCGCCTTTTCCGACCTGCGATCCAGCGAGGCCCCCTACGGCGCCGCCAATAAGCGCGCCAACCGCCTCTCTGTTACAGGTGCTTTGAGCGATTCCGTACTCGCGTGTTTTTTGCACGTACGCGGCTTCATCGTACTGGTAATGGCGCGCCTTGAACTTATGCTTGTTCTTCTGTTTGGCGCGGTAGCCGTGCGCGGGCGCCCACGGCGGCGGATCGGCCCAGATCACCGGCGGCGCGGCGAGGAGAAGCGCTGCGCCGACGACTGCAAATTTGACGATCCCCTGGAGCGGTTTGCTTAAAGACATTTCACTGGCCTCTGGTGCCTTGACCGGATTTATCATAAGTAAAATCCTAGTCTTAAATTCGTGAGCGGCCACGCCTAACCGGAAGGGTTATGTGAAGTCCGTCACACTCTCCGCAAAATGGGCCGGCGGACCTTCATCAGCCTCGCAAGCAGGCCGTCAGACCGCGACGGGACAGGCCACGCCGGTGCCGCCAAGACCGCAATATCCAGACGGATTTTTCGCCAGGTATTGCTGGTGGTAGTCCTCGGCGTAGTAGAAATCCGGCGCCTGGATGATTTCCGTGGTTATGGATTCATAACCCCGTTTCCTTAGCGCCCTCTGGTAGGCATCGAGGGAGGCAGCCGCTTCGGCTTTCTGTGCGTCTGAGTAAGTATAGATTCCGGATCGGTACTGGGTGCCCACGTCGTTGCCCTGGCGCATGCCCTGGGTGGGGTCGTGGCTCTCCCAGAAAATCTTGAGCAGCGCGCCGTAGTCTATGGCTGCGGGGTCGAAGACCACGCGAACCACTTCGTTATGCCCGGTTCGGCCGCTGCAGACCTCCTCGTAGGTCGGGTTGGGGGTGAATCCGGCGGCGTATCCCACCGCGGTGACGTACACGCCTCGAGTTTCCCAGAAGCAGCGCTCGGCGCCCCAGAAGCATCCGAGCCCGAAGAGCGCCAGCTCCATCCCTTTCGGATAGGGCGGCTCGAGCGGACGACCATTGACGAAATGTCGCTCGGGAACCCGCATCGGCGTGTCGCGGCCGGGAAGAGCCTCCTCAGGGGCCGGCATGACGGCTTTCTTGGTAAACAGAAACATGGGGCAGCTCCGAAGTCGACGGAAGGGCACCAGTGTCCCTCCTGGGACGGACGGTCTCAAGGGGCGGAGTCCTCAGCATGTTGAGGTGCAGCATCCGCATTCCCTCAGACCTCGACGCCGGGCGGGCGTTCCCGCACTCAGCCCAGGGGCCCGGAGGCCATCGGGATCGGTGGTCGTCGTCCGCCGAGGCGAATTCGCCCCGCCTTTTGCGTAAACTGGGTGCCCACCCGCCAATGCGTCCCTAACGGTCAGGTGCCGAAATGAAGTACTACCAGAACGTTCTCGACCTCGTGGGAAAAACCCCGCTGGTCAGGCTCAACAAGCTGGCGCCAGCAGGCTCGGCAACGGTGCTCGCCAAGATGGAGAACCTCAACCCGGGCGGGTCGGTGAAAGATCGTATGGCGGTGAATATGGTGCAGCGCGCGGAGGAAGCCGGCCTGATCAAGCCAGGCGCGACGCTGGTGGAAAGCACGTCGGGAAATACCGGACTCGGGCTGGCGATGACCGCCGCGGTAAAAGGTTACCGCTGCATTTTCACCATGCCGGATAAGATGAGCAAAGAAAAAATCGACATGCTGAAGGCCTACGGGGCTGAAGTCATCGTCACCCGAACCGACCTTCCCCACGACCACCCGGAGAGTTATGTCGAGGTTGCCAAGCGAATCGCTCGCGAGACCCCGGCCGGCTTCTACACCGACCAGTACTACAACATGAACAATCCGGAGGCCCACTATCTCACCACCGGTCCCGAGATCTGGGAGGACACCGACGGCCAAATCGACTGCCTGGTTGCCGGTATCGGCACCGGTGGAACGGTCTCGGGCGCGGGCAAGTATCTCAAAGAGAAAGCCGCGGAAGCCGGGCGCGAGTTGCGAATCGTTTGTCCCGACCCAGAGGGCAGCATTTATAAAGATGAGTTCTACAAGGGAAGCTCCGGCGAACCGGGGATCTATCGGGTCGAGGGAATCGGCCACGACTTCATGGTGGGCACCCTGGACCTGACGGTTATCGACGAGATCTTCAACGTTTCTGATCGCGACTCGTTTATTATCGCCAGGCGACTCGCCCGCGAGGAAGGCATCTTCTGCGGAGGCTCCACGGGGACCGCGGTTTACGGCGCGCTCAAGGTTGCGAAGGAGCTGGGTCCGGAAAAACTGGTGGTGGTCATTCTTTGCGACTCCGGCGACCGTTATTTGAGCAAGTGCTACGACGACGAGTGGATGAAGGACATGGGTTTCCTCGGGCCGGAGCAACGGCTGGGTACGGTGCGAGAGATACTGCAATTCAAGGGCGACAATGTGGAAGTTGCGCAGCCCAACGAAACGCTCGCCAGCGTTGCAAAGAGAATGTCGGAGCTTGGGATTTCACAGATGCCGGTCAAGACGAACGAAAAGAACGGCGGCTTGCTCATGATTCATGAGGTGGACCTTCTTCAGAGTCTTGTCAGCGGGCAGTGCACGCCCCAGGACACGGTTCTGAAAACCGCCAAGCCGCTTGAGGGCCAGGTATCTTTGGACGACCCGCTGACGCGGGTGCAGGCCGTGTTTGATCAGAACAACGTCGCGGTCGTAATTTCCGACGGCGCGGTTGCCGGTATTATCAGCAAGATTGACGTGGTGGAGTTTCTGGCGGCGCGCAGGTGACGGGATCCGCTCATCCGACGGTCAGTTAAGCTCGAGGCACTCGTCGACGTAGTTCTCTAGCGCCAGCCTCGACGACTCTGAAATC
The DNA here is from genome assembly GCA_041605275.1 of Gammaproteobacteria bacterium. Lineage (GTDB taxonomy): Bacteria > Pseudomonadota > Gammaproteobacteria > HK1 > HK1 > CAMYJH01. The sequence goes on along the minus strand of JBFIYQ010000044.1, from coordinate 3,767 downwards.
GAATCAATTTGCAGGCCGACGCGGTATTCCTGCTCCGAGACGCGTCTCGAAAAAACTGCTCTGCACTCGGCCTCGAACTGCTCGGGCTCCTGGCCGGAGTGGTTCAGCTTGAGTTTCAACAGCACTCTCGGAGGCTTAGTTGGGCGTGTGAGACCAGGGCCGCCGAATATCTCTCGCACGGTAATTCCGTCGCAAAGAAGCTGCACGCCCCCTTTAGAGACGTCGTAGGTGGTTGCGAACAGTGTCTTGTCTCCCGGGGCGATGATTTCAACCGGCAGACTCTTCTTGATTCGAGGATAGTCGCGTTTGTATTCGCTCATCGGGACTTTCGTATGGTTTCACGCGGAGACCTGATCGTTAGAAGAATAGCCCGCGATTGCGAATGTGGAAACCTGAAAATGAGCCTGATTTTTAGACGGATGAAGGAGTTATACACCCTCCACTCGAGGTGGGCCGGGGAGCGCCACCCACCGCCGGGATGCGGACCGGTGGCTCGGCTTTCCCGTGCGTAACGTTTATGGAAAGGCGGAAACTGAGTCGACAGATGGGAGGAATCCAGCGCGGTCTGGTCATCGTGCTGGTGCTGGCAGGTGCTGCTTTCGGCGCCTGGGAGGTGCGCAATCGTATCACCCACGTTCACGAGATCGACGCCAGAATCGCGGGCGAGCTGATCACGGTCAGCAGCCGGGTGTCCGGTTGGGTCGACAAGATCGTAGTGGAAGAGGGAGACGGGATTGCCAGGGACCAGGTGCTCGTTCTGATCGACGGCCGGGAGTCAAAGCTGCTGGTGGACGAGCTCGAGGCGCAGATGCGTTCAGTGGCTTCCGAACGTGCGCGGCTGAATTCGGAGCGCAAGCTCATCGACGAGCAGACAAAGAGCCGATACGAAACCCAGCTTTCCAAGATGAACGCGGCCGAAGCCTCCGTTTCCGCTCTGGAGCCCCAGCTTGAACTGGCTCGTTCAGAGCTCGATCGCGCCAGGTCGCTATTTGAGAAACGTGTTATCCCCAAGCAGCAGCTGGACCAGGCGCGCGCGACCGCCCGCAGGATTCAGGGTGAGCACCGCATGGCGGTGGCGGAGCTTGAGGAGTCCAGGTCAGAGCTTCAGGAAGCGCGCGCCGAGCGGGAGCGGCTCAACGTCCTCGACGGTGAGCTGGAGATGCTGCGCCATCGAGAATCGGCGCTGCTGGCAAAACTCGAACAGCAAAAGCTCGATCTTGCCGATCGAATCATCCGCAGCCCTATAGAAGGCGTCGTCGACAAAACTTTTGTCGAGGCGGGCGAATTCGTCACCCCGGGCCAGCGTCTTCTGCTTGTCCACGATCCGCGGCGGATCTGGATTGAAGCCAATATCAAGGAAACCCAGGTTCGAAAGCTGAAGATCGGTCAGCCGGTGGAGGTTCACGTGGACGCCTATCCCGATCAGAACTTCCGGGGGAGCGTTGTGAGCATCGGCAATACCACCACCGGCAAGTTCGCCCTTCTGCCCAATCCCAACCCCAGCGGCAACTTCACCAAGATCACCCAGCGCCTGCCCGTGCGCATCGGCGTTCAGCAGAACGACCGCATGCTCAAGCCCGGCATGATGGTGGAGGTCAGGATTGACGTCAGAAAGCGTTGAGGCGCTTTACCGGCGCTACGGCCGAAGCTACCTCTGGCTTGCCACCTTTACCGGCGTGACCGCATCTTTCACCATGGTGCTGACCGGCACCGTGGCGAACGTGGCCGTGCCCAACGTGATGGGCGCGTTCGGCGTCGGGCAGGACATCGCCCAGTTCATCGCCACCGCTTTCATCGCCACCATGACCGCGAGCCAGCTGCTCAATGCCTGGTTCGTCGGCGCCTTTGGACAGCGGCTCGCGTTCACCATCGTGCTGACAATCTTTGCCGCCGGTGGCTTTCTCTGCGCCCTCTCGCCGACCCTTGATTTCGTCATCGTCGGTCGGGTCATGCAGGGATTCGCCGCAGGCGTGGTCCAGCCGCTGGTAATGGTCACCCTGATTCAGGTTTTCCCTACGGAGCGACGGGGCACCGCCATGGGGATATACGGCATGGGTCTGGTGCTGGCGCTGGGGCTGGGTCCGCTGGTGGGCGGGGTTGTTACCGACGCCTTGAGCTGGCGATATATGTTCTTCGTCCCGCTTCCGCTGGTGGCCATCGCCCTCATCATGGGCACGTTCTTCATGCCCTCGGAAAGAACGGAGAAGGAACGCGTTCCCTTCGACTGGATCGGTTACGGATTGTTGTGCGTCGCTCTGTTTTGCCTGATGTCCGGAATTGCCAACGGGCAGCGGGAAGGCTGGGGCTCGGACACCATAGTCGCTTACTTCGTGATCGGTGGAATCGCGGGCGCGGCTTTCATTCGGTCGCAGCTTCGCGCCGACGCCGCGCTGCTTCAGTTCTCGCTTTTTCGCAATCCGAACTTTGCCGCGGCGATACTGGTGGCTTTCGTCTACGGCGTGGGGAACTTCTCCACCACCTACGCGGTGCCGGTGTTCGGCCAGCTCGTTCAGGGATTGACGCCCACCGCCGCCGGCTCGCTGCTGTTGCCCGCAAGCCTGGTGCTGGTGGCGATATTTCCATTTACCGGCTGGCTTTCGGATCGTGTATCTCCCCAGGGTCCGCTGATGGGCGGCTTCCTGCTGTTCGTCAGCGGGACGCTGCTGCTCGCCACCGCGGACGTCAACACCGCATATCTGAACATCGTGCTGTTCGCCATGGTGGGGCGTCTTGGCATGGGTTTCATCATGCCGTCGCTGATGACCGCCGCGATCAAGACGCTTCCCCCCGAAGAGCTCAACGCGGGTTCGGGCACGGTGAATTTTTTCCGCCAGCTGGGGGGCGCCTTTGGCATCAATGCTCTTGTCGCGTTGATGGAACGCCGTACCCAGTTCCACGCCGACGCGCTCACCACGACCCAGAGCGCCGATAACGCAGCGACCCGGGAACTGATTCAGCGGGCTGGAGAGCTGCTCGGTCAGACCGGTCTGCCGGAGGCCCTGCAGCAGGCCATGGCGTTAGAGCACCTGGGCGACATCATCTACGCCCAGGCCGTGACGCTGGCGTTTCAGGACGGATTTCGCGTGATCGCTCTGGTATTCGTGCTCGCGCTGATCCCCGCATGGATGCTCGGGCAATCGGCGCGAAGCGCGGCCCGTGGGATGCCGGCAAGGGCGTGATGCTCGAATGAGGCGTTTGCGTATAAACGAGTCGAAGTTTCCCAAAAGGTAGGCGGTAGAGGGTAGGTAGGAAGCGTATTAGCGGATCGACCTTCCCCATCTATCGTGCGTTTAGGATCTTCAAATCGAATTCCCCCGCTCTCTGAGCTCCCGAATCAGCTCTTCGCTGTCCCCGCCGCCGAAGGTAATAGCGCCCGACGAGTAGGTGCTGCCGTAGGTGACGGCGAGATTCACCACCTGGGCGACGCCCGAGACGAAATCCCGCTCGTCCAGGGTCGAGAGCGGGTGCAGGAACGCGCTCCACAGCACCTCCTTGGCGACTGCGTAGCGCGCGTCCAAAGCAGAATCGAAGTTGGCCTGCATCATCCGGGTCATGCCCTCTGCGTCAATTTCCTTGACTTCGGCCACACCGCTAATAATGCGCATGCGGTTAGCAGTCTCATCGGTGATCACCAGTAGCTCACGCTCGGCCACGGTGAAGCGCCAGAATCCCGAACGCCCTTCCGCGTTTGCGTCGATTTTGCGGATGATGGTCTCCAGGCGATCGTTGTTCATGACTACGGCTTGGTCGCAGGCGCATTCCGGCGG
>JBFIYQ010000043.1:0-11951 GCA_041605275.1 Gammaproteobacteria bacterium | reverse complement strand
CCGGATCACGAGGGCGAGCCGAGCGCGCTGCCGCAGGATCTCATTGGAGGCGTACGCCTCGACCACGCCGGCGATATTCTTTTTTTGGTCCAGGCGGCTGGAGACGATGACGTAGGGATCACTATTTTTCGCCGCCTTTCCCAGCAGCTTCTCTTTAACCGTCCGGTCACTCGGTTTTTCCTCGGTGGTAAACACCCTGGTATTGACACCCGGAGGGATTACGGCAAAGCGCGCGTCGTCGTTCACATCTACCGCGCCGGCGTAGAGCGGGTGCGAATACTGCTCCATCCGCTCCTGGCTGGTGGAGGTAACTATGGTGGAAGCCCGTTCCATGCTGAGCCGCTCCGCGTGGATGCGTTTGGAAAAGCGGAAGGTTTCTTCCATCTGCGCGGCGTTGCCGGGATTGACGTCGAGCTTATCCATCTTCTGCGCGCCTAAAGAGTGCCCGGTGAAGGTAAAGCCGAGTCCGGTTTTGTTCTGCACCAGCACGGCGCAATAGCCGCCGTCGGCGTAGTGCGCCGTGGTGAAATCCGGCGCGTCGCTGCCGTAAAACGCAAGCAGGTTGCCGATTAACTCAGCGAGATGGGGCCACAGCGCCTCCTTGGCGAGAAACGCGTCGCCGCCGCAGGGGATACGCAGAATTCTCGGGTTGTCGGGAAAGCCCTCGTAGTGGTCCACGTCAGCGGAAAACTCCGGCCACTTGGGGTCGCGGATCCGGCGGGTGACGATGTCCACCTCGACGCCCAGCTCGGCCAGCGCCAGGGCGACTTCCTTGACATAAACCAGCTGCCCGCCGAAATCCGGGTGGGCGGTCCAGTAAGAGTCCGCCGGATCGAAGTTGCCCTGGGGATTCAGGAACGCGACGCGCATGGACGCTTCAGCCCGCTTCGTCAGGCCGCTTAACGGAGTAGTCGTCGTTGACGATGACCTGAGCCAGCGCCTTGTGGGCGGAGATGATCTGGTGCTCGATGGCGAGCACCTTGTCGATGAAGGGATCCAGCTCGGCTGCGTTCCGCTTACGCTTGTTGCGGTGCTCGCGGGTCTCCTCGTAGTCGCGGTCGATGAAAACGCGGGTGTCCACGTTGGCCAACAGCGTGGTGTAGGTGCCTTCGGCGATGGCCACCTCCGCCCCACCGATCTCAAGGCGCTCCGAGGTAATGGTGTCGTCCTCGTAGATTACCAGGGGCTTTTCGATCACCGCCTCGCCTTCGCGAAAGGCCTTGAGATGGGCGTCCAGGAGATCCAGGTGCACTTCCTGCGGGCCCACCCAGGCGATGTCGGCCCGCCGGGTGCGGTCGTTGGTCTTGGGCGGATAGACGAAATAATCGTCCTGCTGCAGGATAAGGCAGGACTTTCCGGCCGCCTCCAGCGCCTCGGCCAGTGCCGTCGCCGTTTCCGACTTGCCGCTCCCGGATTCGCCGGCGATGGTGATGGTGTACCTGCCGCCCTGCCCCTCGATCAGCGGCAGCACCAGCTCAGAGATCCCGCTGGCCGCCCGGACATGGTGCGCCTCGACGACGATGGAGTCTCCACGCATCAGCGCGCGCCGCCTGCGGTTCCTGAAAAAATGACCCCGGACGGGCCTTGAAAGCCCCTGTCTCTGGGATAAAGTTCTGGGATAAGATTCACCGGCACGCAGTCCTTTACAGTCGGTCTTTGGGCGCGGAAGTATAACAAAGATCGAATGAGCTGCTTGTAATGGATGCCTGACTGCAAGGAGCAATCTTCAAAATCATGTCGACCCCCGAATTGAATAGAGAACAGTACTCCGCGATCTGGGCGGATCTGAACCGGAAGCTCAAGCACATCGAGCTAAACGATGGCGGCCTTGGCGCTGCGCTCGAGGCGCTCAAAAGCCAGCAGCTCGAGCGGGGGTTCATTAAAGACGACCTGCATTTGCTCCGCCGTTACCGCTTCGCCCACCCCGAAAATCCGGAGCGCTTTTTTCTCGTTCAGTACAACCCGGTCCGGGCGCTGCGCTTCCAGGGGTCCGGCAGAAAAACGCCTCCGGCCGGTTCTACCGCCAAATACGACGGCTGTTTTCTCTGTCCCGAAAACATCGAGTGGCAGCAGGCCGGGGTGGAGATGGGTTACGAATTCAAAATCGATTCCGTGGGGTATATCGCGTGGATGAACGCTTACCCCCTGATGCCCGTTCACTGCGTAATTGCGAGCCATAAGCACATTCCTCAGGCTTGGTGCGTGAACGGCGCGGCGGTCGAATGTCTGAGCATCGAAAAGATCCTTGCCGATTTAGTTGCAATATCGGTGAAATTGCCCGGCCACGTTGGTTTTTATAACGGCAAAGGCGCGGGCGCCTCGATCCCGGCGCATTTTCACTTTCAGTTCTTCAAGCGACCCGATCTCTGGCCGCGATTTCCGCTGGAGGTTGCGGCCCGCGAGTCCGGCATCGAGACCCACGGCACGATCAAAAACTATCCGCTCGCGGTGGAGTACTGGCGCGGCGACGCAGATGAAATAGTCCAGTCGGCCCACGCCTGGATCCAGGAGTGGCTGGCCCGGAACGCGCACCAGCTGTCTTCGGTCTCGGCCAACATCATCTCGACCTTCGATGAAGCAAAGAACCAGTCCGAGCTTTATTTCGTGCCGCGGCATCATGCGCGAATGCAGTCGCCGGAGATGTCGGGCACCATCGGCGGAATCGAGGTGCTGGGCGAGATGGTCTTCTCAAGCGAATCGGACGGCCAGCGCCTTCAGCGCGGGGAGATCGACTACCACGCCGTCGAACGCATCCTCTCCGCCGCGCGCTTCGACTGACGGCCGACACAAAAAATAGTGCCAGGCACTAATTTTTCTGTTCATACTAGTGGGTGCACGGCGTGCGGAAAGAAAGACACGTCATTCCCGCGAAAGCGGGAATCCAGTAGACAAATTCTTCATTAAATTTCTTGCTCTGCCGGTGAGGCCCTCATTATTGCCTTTGCGCAGAGTTAACCATTCAGGTTTTGTGCTTACTGGATTCCCGCTTTCGCGGGAATGACGCTCGTTTTAATAGCACGCTGTTCACACTTTATTGCAACCGCGGGCAGAGGCGTAGAAACAGCGCGCGGCGATGTTAAATCACAACTCTGCTTGATTACGGAAAAGAGAAGCAGTCAGCAGTTATTTAATGGCCTGTGATAGCCGGATAGCCTGAAAACTTGTAGACGCGCAGTCGCCCAAGCTTGTCCACAATCCAATCTGCTTTTGACTCACGGTTTGCCCGGCATCAAGCCGCATTGCGAAAGCACTCGCTGCCATGCCTCGGTGTGCCGGGCGAGAGCACGCTCGTATCTTGACCAAAGCGCCGCTTCCGCTTCCATGCTCAACTGCGCCTCGAAGTAAGCGGCGAAAGCGGGCGTCATTTGCGCTTGCTGCGCGTGCGCCAGCCGATTGATCAACGTCAGCCAGGCCCGCGCCTGGCGATGCGCCTGGGCGAGGTAAGGCTGAACCTCACCCACGTAGAACTTGCGAAAAAGGGTGTCGAGGATGCGCGCCTTGGGGGTTGTCCGCTTGTTATAGCACACGGGTCGCTCGGCTAGACGCGTCTCGATGGCGCGCGCAGCGGCATCCAGATGAAAGCGCAGCAGGTCGATCGCCCCCAGCACCTCGCCGGCCATGCGGCGCGAGCTGAGCACCTTGTATTGGGCTTCGAGGCTCTTCGATTCAAGCTGCAGTGACGCGCTGCCCAGTCCCGCGCCGAGATCCGCAAGATGACGTAGCGAAAGCTCGAGCTCGGCGTTGGGGTTGCTGGCGGCGTCGACACGCAGCGGCGACGCCGAAAGAGAGAACATCTGCTCGAACTCCGGGCTGCCGAAGGTTGCGTTCCAGTAGGCCTTGGGCAACTCGGCGGATTTGATACTTACCACGTCATCCAGCTTTTCCTGCAGCTCGAAGACTTTAGTTCCGTTTGCCTCCAGCTGCTGGCGGCACTGCCGCGCGCTGACCAGCAGGCGATGCTCATAGATGAGCTGCTGGGAGACTGGCATGACTTTGCCAAGCGCGCTGTTGCGCTCGCCCACGATCTCTTGCAGCCCGCACTGAATGAGAACGAGAAAATCGAGCATCCCAATGCGCACGTCCGCAAGCGGCAGTCTGCGATCGCGCCGGTCAGGATAAAGCAGAAGCTCCGCCCGGTAACCGCCGTCACCGAGCACGCTGACCTCTGTGACGCTCTCCACCCGCTCAACGTAGTCCGTGAGCATGACCTCGGGATCGTTCCCCTGGCCGCATCCCGTCAGCGCCAACATCCACGTCAGCACCATGGTCAGAAACACGAAAGGACGGTTGCGGCGAAGATCCATCTCGAGGCGCTAGACGTGCGGTGAAATGAGCTGTTAGAAGTTACTGGTCATGGCATAAGGCATTTCGGGTACAGTATACGCTTTTGCCAAGGACGCTTCCCGCGCCGTTTCAAATTAAGGCGCCTGAAATTCAAGGAAATTTTCCATCACACCCTGCCAAAGAAAAAGAACACGAAAACTGGCTCCGCGTTCAACTGAGGAGAATTCAGACCATGATGATCGCACGCTGGCAAATAGAAGCGCGTTTTGGCCACAAGCAGACCGTGATCGACCTGTTCAAGCGCTGGGACGAGGAGTTCGGCTCCCAGATCGGATGGACAGTGGACAAAACCCGGCTTTTGACCGGATCGATTGGCGCCCTGGAATCCACCATTCAGTCGGAAGTCGCAATTAAAGACCTGGCCGAATTGGGCAACGCATGGGATAAGCTCGGCAGCCTTGAAGGTCACAAGCAGTGGAGCAAGGACATCGAGCCGTACATCGTCTCGGGCACTCCGCACTGGCAAATATTTCGGGTTCTCTAAACCGGTTCGGTAAATTAAACGTCCCACAGTAGAGCCAATTTGAGCCTGTTATGACCGAGCTTTCCCTGGCGCAGGTGGAGGCGGCGCGCCGAAGAATCAAAGGCACGGCCGCCACCACCCCGCTGGTCCCTTCGCTTTTTCTCTCCAAGCTCGCGGGCGAGGATTTTCTGCTCAAGCTGGAAATGACCCAGCCCATCGGGGCCTTCAAGCTCCGCGGCGCGGCCAATGCCATATTCAGCCTCCCCGATGACGTCAACGGCGTGACCTGTTGCTCGACGGGAAACCACGGCCGCGGCGTCGCCTACGCAGCGCGAGAGAGAGGTTTGCGGGCGGTGATCTGTATGTCGTCGCTGGTGCCGGCGCCGAAAGTCGAGGGAATCAAGGCGCTGGGCGCGGAAGTGCGCATTGTCGGCCGCTCCCAGGACGAGGCGCTGGTCGAGAGCCGGAGGCTGGTGGAGGAAGAGGGGCTGGTCGAGGTCTCGCCCTTCGACGATCCGCTGGTGATTGCGGGTCAGGGCACTATCGGTCTCGAGCTGATGGAGCAGCGACCGGATCTCGCCACCATTCTGGTGCCCATCTCGGGCGGTGGGCTGGCCGGCGGCATCGCCCTGGCCGCCAAGCAGATCAATCCTGCGGCCCGCGTAATCGGGATCTCCATGGATCGCGGCGCCGCCATGTACGAGTCCCTGCGCGCCGGTCACCCGGTGGAAGTCGAAGAAGTTCCGAGTCTCGCCGACTCGCTTGGAGGCGGTATCGACCTCGACAACCAGATCACCTTCGCGCTTTGCCGTGACTACCTGGACGACCTGGTGCTGGTCACCGAAGAAGAAATCTACCGCGCCATGCAGACCATTTACTACGAGGACCGTATTGTCTGTGAAGGCGCCTGTGTAGTCGGCATCGCGGCGCTGCAGGCGGGAAAGCTGCCGCCGCTCGAGGGACCCACGGCGGCAATCATCACCGGGCGCAATCTGGACATGAGGATCCACGCCGACATCATGCAGGGCCGCGACGTCGAACTCGGCGACTATGTCGTAAAGGGCCGTCCTTACGGCAGATGATCTCCCATGCCGGGCACGCCCGGTTTGTAAAGGCAGGTATCGGAGCGGCCGCGCGCGAGAAAATGGTGCCGGAGTTGACTAATTGACTATTGCTGACTGTTAATCTGTCTTCAGGTTGCCTACGCCGAATCGTTCCTCGCATCTCTTTGACCCCACAGCTTCGAAACCATCGCCCGGGCCCAACGCGGACGATCAAGGCAGGCGCCTTCTACTTTGCCTTGGTGTTTGCGGCCGGTTTCGTACTCGGCCCAATTCGCGAGCTCTGGGCGGTACCGCGTTTCGGCCCGCGAACGGCGGAGCTGATGGAAATGCCGATCATGCTGGTGGTCATCGTTTTGGCAGCGCACTGGACGATTCGACGCCTTGACGTACCACCGGATCCGTCGACCCGGTTAAAGGTTGGCGGCACGGCGCTGGGGCTTTTGCTTCTCGCCGAGTTCACGCTGGTGCTGTGGCTCCGCGGGCTCTCATGGGGCGAGTACGTCGCCGGCCGGGATTCCGTTTCGGGCACCGTCTACGTGGTGATGCTGCTGGTATATGCGCTGATGCCGATGCTGGTCCAGCGCAGATTGCCTCCATGAAAAGCTCGATTTTCCCGAGAACATCAGACAGAGCTCCCGGAGAGGCCGAATTGCAACAAAGAAAGCGCACTCGGCAACCCGCGCGAGCCCAGAGAAAGCGGTTCGGAGAGAACCTGCGCCTGGCGGTTACTTGATCCTTACGACGAATGGGGTCGCTTCGTTGGTTTCCGGGTTGAAGGCATAACGCTCCGTAAAGCTCACGTGCCGGCCGTAAGTGTGCAGCGAGAGCGTCACGCGGTCGCTGTCGTTCCAGACCGAGTGGATACCCCGGGGCCGCAGGCAGACGACGTCTCCCTCCCCCGCTGAAAAGGTGCAGCGTTCTTCGAGCTCCGCGTAGTCGGGACGGGAACGGTCGTCGAGCCGGTTGTACTTAATGTTGCGCTCAGCGCCCTCCACGCCGGTGACAACGGCCCAGGTGCCGTGGTCGTGGGGTGGCGCGCCACAATGCGGACCCCAGGCGACAACGAAGATCGCCAGAGAATGATCCGGCTCTTCCCGAAGGGGATGAACTCCGAATCCCTGTTCCTCATCGACAGCGTAATGCTCGGGCGTCACCCAGCTCGCTTTAGACAACGCCAGCTTCCGCGCCAACGGAGCGATCTGGTCGAAAATCTCCGCGTAGTCGGAAGTGGCGCGGGTAATACGCCGAAGGTCGGCGCCGTAATCGTCGACCGAGTACATCGCTTTCCCCATTCTTTTGACTGGAGACATTATACCAATTTCTCTAAATGCAGATTTACCGGAACAGATAGCTTGTCGTTGCGATTCATTCATGGGTAAATTTCTGTAACATTGGTCTCTCTGTCCGAAGCCTCATGGCAAATCCCGAAGGAAAACAGCCAACATGCACGTCATCGATCTTTCCGTGACCATTCACGACAAGCAGGGACGCCTCGGTCTTTCGGCCGAGTTCGATACGCCGTATAAATTCTCCGAATGCGGCTGGCAGGGCTCGACCTTTTCAATGTTTTGCCACTATGGGACGCACGTCGATGCCCCCAACCACTTTATCGAAGGCGGCTCGAGCATCGAATCGGCACCGTTGGGAAAACTTATAGGCACTGCCGCGGTTGTCGATCTCTCGGACCACGGCCGGGGGGCGGGCATTAGCGGCGATACGCTGGAGGACCGCGGAAGACACATCGAAACTGGAGATATCGCAATTCTGCACACCGGATGGACCGATCGGCATTGGGGCGACGATGTCTTCTGGACAGAAGGCCCGTACCTTAAGGGCGACGGCGCGGACTGGCTGGTGGAACGCGGCGTAAAAGCCGTCGTCTACGATTTCGCCGAAGAATATGTGGTGCGCAAGAAAGGCTTTCGCGGCGAGGACTGTGAAATTCACCACAAGATCCTCAGCAAGGAAATCTACAACATCGAATACGTGCACAACCTGGCTGCTATCTCGCAACCTCGCTGCGTCATTGTCGCGCTTCCTCTCAAGCTCGCGGGATTGGATGGCTCCCCGGCGCGTGTGCTGGCCATGGAAGGGATCGATCTTCCAGGCCAATTCACCATCGAGACTTAAAAGAAAACAGATCGCGTTTATAGCTCGGATTGTACCGTGATCCGCCCGCCGCACGTGATTTTGGACGTTAGAGGCAGCGAAACTCCTTGGAAGCGCTAGGTTTTTCGATCACTGTCATCGCCCTCACCGAGATGGGCGATAAAACCCAGCTTCTGTCCTTTGTGCTGGCGGCAAAATTCAAGCGCAGGATGCCGATCATTCTAGGTATTCTTTTCGCCACGCTCGCGAATCATTTCCTTGCAGGCTACGTGGGCGCATGGATAGCCAAAGTAGTCTCTCCCCATACGCTGAGGTGGCTAATTGCTCTCTCCTTCTTCGCCTTCGGCGCGTGGGCGCTTAAGCGAGACGAGCTTGAGGAAGATCGATCCCTCCGAGGTGCTGGCGTATTCCTGACGACACTCATCGCTTTCTTTCTGGTCGAGATGGGCGACAAGACCCAGCTGGCTACGATTGCTTTGGCGGCCCGCTACGATTCACTCGTTGCGGTGGTTCTGGGAACCACCCTCGGCATGATGATCGCCAACGTTCCGGCGGTCTGGGTCGGTAGCGCCCTGGCCCACCGGGTCAACATGCGGGTGATGCGCTGGGTAGCTGCAGCCCTGTTTGTCGTCCTCGGTATCTTGGCATTGCTTGCGCCGGTTCCGGGCGCTTAGGTCCGTTCGAGCAGAGCGCACCCGCCGAATCCGCGCACAATATGCCGCTCTCCCAAAGGGCACCTCGCAGCGCTGAGCATGGAACTATTCAGAAATAAGCAAATAGCCCCCTGATTACGAGCGCATCAACCCACCGAGTCGCGGTGTCTTCCGCTCACGCTCACTTCAGCGATCCGGCGCTTGATCCGGGTCAAGCACAAGGAGGAAAATGGAGCTAGTATCGGCGGGTGGCCAAAAGCTTTAATCATATCCAACGGACTGACACTTAGGCTTCGGGCCATTTCTTCGACGTGCCGTCCTTTCCTCATGGAGGGACACCGTAATGGACGAGGCAGTACCGCGCAGGCTCGCCGTCATCCTGCATGCCGACGTGGCCGGCTCGACCCGGCTCGTCCAACTCAATGAGACCATAGCCCACCGGCGCATTCGCGATGCGTTTCACCGCTTCTCCCAAACCATCGACGCGTACAATGGGATAACACACGAGATCCGAGGGGATGCGCTCGTCGCCGAGTTCGACCGGGCATCCGACGCGGTTGAGGCCTCGCTTGTTTTCCAGGCCGAGAATACGCGCATCAATGAAACCCTGAACGACGATATCCAGCCTAACCTTCGCATCGGTATCAGCCTGGGTGAGGTCGTATTTGCCGACAACACGGTGACGGGTGAAGGCGTGGTGTTGGCGCAGCGTCTGGAGCAGCTGGCCGCACCCGGCGCCGTGTGCATACAGGGTGCCATCCATGAAGCAGTGCCCGGACGCCTCCCCTTTACCTACCAGAGCCTGGGCGAACAAGAGATCAAGGGATTCTCCGAGCCCGTGCGGGCCTTTGCTGTTGCTCTCAAATCGGGAGAGGCCGTTCCCCCACCGGAGCCTTATGTCAGAGCCGTTAAGTTCGTCGCCAGAGACTCGAAGCGCCAATGGATTTCGCTCGCAGTTATCGCTTGCCTCGTCATCGCCGGCGCCGTGTTTTTCTGGATCAAGCCCTGGCAGCCGCCAGAGGAGCCTGCCGCCGTAGCGCAAATGTCGTTTCCGCTTCCCGCAGAACCGTCGATCGCGGTGCTGCCGTTCGACAACATGAGCGGCGATCCCATCCAGGATGCCATCGCCGACGGCTTCACCGAGAGTCTCATCACCGCCCTGGCGCAGATGCCGGAACTCTTCGTTATCTCGCGAAACTCCACCTTCACCTATAAAGACAAGCCGGTAAAAGCAAAGCAGGTGGCCGAAGAATTGGGGGTGCGCTATGTGCTGGAAGGCAGCATCCAGAAAGAGGGGCAGATTTTGCGCGTCAACGCGCAGCTCATCGATGCGGTCACCGGACACCACCTATGGGCAAACAAATACGATCGTGATGTCAATGCAATGTTTGCGGTCCAGGATGAGCTCGTGCGCAAGATCTTCACCGCGCTTCAGATCAAGCTCACGGCGGGCGAGCACGGTCGCGTATGGCAGCAGGGCACGGAGAATTTCGACGCCTATCTCGCTTGGCTCGAAGGCTGGAAACATTTTCGGAGTCCAGGCAAAGACGAAAACGCCATCGCCCGGCAGCTTATTCTCAAGGCCATCGATATGGATCCAAACTGGGCGATGCCCTACACCACCGTGACCTGGACCCACTGGAAAGATATTTATAACGGTTGGAGTGATACCCCGGACGAGTCTTTGAAGCTCGCCGAGGAAAGTGCCCAGAAAGCTCTGGTGCTGGATGAAAGCTATCCCGGCGTATACGCGGCGCTGGGCGCTGTCGAACAACTCAAAGGCAATCTCTCTAAGGCCATCGCTCACCAAGAGAAAGCAGTCGCGCTCGGCCCGAATATCTCCGTTTACCAGGCCATTCTCGCTGATAACCTCAACTATGCGGGGAGATCGGATGAGGCCATTGCGCTGGTCAAAAAAGCCATGCGCCTCGAGCCGACGTATCAACCGTGGTATTTAAGCACGCTCGGCGATGCGTACACCTCGGCAGGGAAATACGAAGAAGCGGTGAAGGCCTATGAACAGCTTCTCCAGCGCAGGCCCCAATCTGCGTTTGGACACGCAGGCCTTATCGTGAACCTGATTTGGCTCGGGCGGGAGGCTGAAGCGCGCGAGTATGCGAAAAAATTAATGGAAATCGAACCCACTTTCACGCTGACGGCCCACCGAAAGCGTCTGACGTACGAGGATACCGCATATGTCGAGCGTTTGTTGAGCGCGCTGCGCGAAGCCGGCCTGCCCGATTAGCCACAGAAAAAGAGCACAATAAATCTTTTATAGACTTAAGAAGAATAAGTCTCCCCGTTGCTCCGTTATTTCTAATATGAAGGATGCTGAGTGCGTCGCTTTCCTGCATTGGGCGCTTCCGCAGTTAGGCATGCGCTGGCTGGGGTTCCGCAAGGTGCGGCGCCAGGTCTGCCGGCGGCTCGGCCGCCGGTTGAACGAGCTGGGCCTGCCCAATCTGGACGCCTACCGCCGGGTGCTGAAAAAAGACCCTTCCGAATGGAGCGTGGTAGACGCCGCTTGCTGTATCACCATCTCTCGCTTCTACCGGGACCGAAAGGTCTGGGAAACGGTTAAAGAATCCGTGTTGCCGCTGCTCGCCGCGCAAGCAATCGAACGCGGGGAGCGCACGCTGCGCTGTCTGAGCATCGGCTGCGCTTCGGGCGAGGAACCCTACACGCTGTCGATACTTTGGAGACTCGAGTTGAACCCCCGGTTTCCGCAAATCGGTCTACGAATCGACGCGCTCGATATCGATCCCCATATGCTCGAGCGGGCCCGGCGCGCGACTTATGCTTACGGAAGTTTGAAAGAGCTGCCCGAGGGGTGGCGGGAAGCGGCATTTGAAAAGGTCGGCGTTAAGTTCGCTTTGAAGGATGCGTTCCGTAAGGGTGTCCACATTCAGCAGCTTGACGTTCGCGACGGTCTGCCCGATGACCACTATCATCTCGTTCTTTGCCGCAATCTGGTGTTCACCTATTACGATCTACCGCTTCAGCGAGAGATCTTGACCCAGCTCAAGCAGCGCATGACAGCCGGCGGCATGCTTGTGGTTGGCGGTCATGAGTCATTACCTGAGGAGCATGTCGATTTCTCGCCCTGGTCTGGCGCCAAAGTCATCTATCGCTTCAGGCGCTAACATGGCAGTGAGAAAATTAGTGCCAGGCACTCATTTCACGCTGATTTCGCAAGCGACACATTTTTGGTGAGATATGGACCACCATGAAGCGCCGACAAATTCTCACCCATGCAGCCAGGACGCTGCCCCTCCTGGCTAGCCCCGTGCCGGCCTTGATGGGAACAACAGACACCGGGGG
>JBFIYQ010000042.1:0-12088 GCA_041605275.1 Gammaproteobacteria bacterium | reverse complement strand
AGGCGCCGTCCTTAGAGCAGTTCCATGACCAGCGCGGACCGGCGCTTGCCGAGACCCGCCTCACCCGAGGAGGCGCAGCGCTGATTGAGGATCAGTCGGCATGCCCCTTTCGCGCCTTCGCCCGCTGGAGGCTAGGTGCCCGAGCGGTATCCATCGCCGACTCGCCGCTCGACGACCGCGTTCGCGGCAATCTTGTGCACGCGATTCTGTTCAAGCTGTGGTCCGATATCCAAACCCACGCCGCGCTCTCGTCGCTTACCACAGAAGCGCTGCGCGAGCGCGTGTCCTCCACGGTGGACGAGGTGCTGGCGCAGGAGCGCCGGTATCGGCCGGAGACACTGCGCGGAATGATCGCCGAGGCCGAGCGCGAACGGCTTTGTCAGCTGGTCGAATCATGGTTGGTGCTGGAAAGGAAAAGGTCGCCCTTCAGCGTGGTCGCTCGGGAGGAGGCGCTGGAGACGGAGCTGGGACCGTTGACGCTGAGCATTCGCCCCGACAGGGTCGATCGACTCCAATCGGGGGATTACTTCGTTCTCGACTACAAGACCGGCCGCCCCCAGGTTAAGGGGTGGTTCGGCCGGCGTCCCGACGATCCGCAGCTCGCCGTTTATACCCTGGTTGTGGAGGCCGGCGACGAGGGCCGCGAGGTGGCCGGCGCCGCCTACGCCACTCTGCGTCGCGGCGGGCTCGGGTTTGCCGGCCTGGCGGCGAGCGAAGGGCTTGTGGGCGGTGTCACCACGCTGGCGGCGTCGCGCGTCGAGGCCTCGAAAACGGTGGCCGACTGGAAATCATTGAAAAATGACTGGCGCGAGACCCTCGATGCGCTTGCCGCGTCGTTTGCCTCGGGAGAGGCCCGGGTGGATCCGAAGTCGCCCCACAGCAACTGCAGCCACTGCCAGGTGAAACCCTTGTGCCGCATCTTCGAGCAGCGGGCGAACGAAACGGCGGAGAGCGGCGAGTGATTCGGGTGGCTGCCGACGATACGCATGTGCGGCGTGAAGCGCTTGATGTTGGCCGCTCGTTCATCGTTCAGGCGCCGGCCGGCTCGGGAAAAACCGAGCTCCTGATCCAGCGTTTCCTGGCGCTGCTGGCCACGGTGGCGTTCCCCGAAGAGGTGGTTGCCATCACCTTCACCCGTAAAGCCACCGCCGAAATGCGCGGGCGCGTGCTTCTGGCGCTCGACGCAGCCGACCGCCCGCCGCCCGCCGATGAGCACGCCCGGCGAACTTACACGCTTGCCCGGGCCGTAATCCAACGTGACCGGGACCGGAGCTGGGCCCTGAGGGCCAATCCATCGCGCCTGCGCATACACACCATTGACGGGCTCTGCGCGCGATTGGCAAGACAAATGCCCTGGCTGTCGCGCCTGGCGGGCGACGCGCTGCCGGTGGAAGATGCCGGTGAATATTACCGGGAAGCGGCGCGACGAACGCTGGCCCTGCTGGAGGAGGGTGCACCCTTTGCCCCGCCGGTCAGCGCGCTTCTCGCCCACCTCGACAACGATCTGGCCCGGTTCGAATCCATGATCGAGACCATGCTGGCGCGGCGCGACCAGTGGCTCAAAGTGCTTTCCAAGGGACGACCCGACGAAGGCAATTTTCGCCGTGAGCTGGAGTCGGCCCTCGAGCGCACCGTCAATGATTCCCTGGAGGAAGTTGATGCGGCGATCCCCGGCTTACTGCGCCAAGACCTCGTAGCGGTGGGAAGTTACGCCGGTGAAAACCTGCGCCTGCTGGAGGCAGAGAATCCCGTCGTCCGGCTGGCCGGAATCACGGAGCTGCCTCAACCGGCCCACCCGCAGCTCGATGCGTGGCGCGCGCTGGCCTCCTTGCTGCTCACGCAAGAAGGCGTTCCGCGCAAGCGCTTGAACAAAAGTGTCGGCATTCCCGCGGACAAAAGCCCGCACGCGGTCGCGATGAAGGACCGGGCCAAGGCGCTGCTCGCCGCGCTTTCGGGAGAGCAGCAATTCATCGCGGCGCTGGGTACTGTCCGCGACATGCCGGACCCGAAATACGGTGACGAGCAGTGGGCGGTGCTGGTGGCCCTGCTCGAGGTGCTTCGGTTTTCCTCCGGACTGCTGCGGCTGGTTTTTGCCGAGTCAGGCCGAGTGGACTTCGTTGAGCTGCTGAGCGCCGCCCGCCGCGCGCTCGGGGACGAGGAAACGCCAACGGATCTGGCGCTGTCCTTGGACTACCGAATTGCGCACATTCTGGTGGACGAGTTCCAGGACACTTCGCACTCGCAGTTTCAGCTTTTAAATCAGCTCACCGCCGGCTGGATCCCGGATGACCAAAGGACCTTGTTTCTGGTGGGCGATCCGATGCAGTCCATTTATCGCTTCAGGGAAGCGGACGTGGGCGTGTTTCTGCGCGCCTGGCACAAGGGTCTTCGGCACGTGCGCCTCAATCGATTGGCGCTTACCGCCAACTTCCGCTCCACGCCGGGGATAATCGATTGGGTGAACGGCACCTTTCCTCAGGTGTTTCCCCACGCCGATGATGAGTCCAGCGGCGCCGTCGGCTATCGGCCGTGTGCGTCCGCGCTCGGGAAAGACCGCGGGAACGCCGTGGCGCTGCACGCCCTAGTCGATCCCGGCCCGGACCAGGCGGCGCAGGTGGTGGTCGAGTGCGTGAAGGAAGCGCTTTCCAAGGCGCCGCAAGAAAGCATCGCAATTTTGGTGCGCTCCCGTACCCATCTTGGTCGGATTCTCGAACGGCTCGACGCCGGCGGAATCGCGCACCGGGGGGTGGAGCTGCGCCCCGTGCTGACAACGCCGGCGGTTCACGATCTCCTGTCACTCACCCGCGCGCTAACGCATCCTGCCGACCGGGTCGCCTGGCTGGCGGTGCTGCGCGCTCCCTGGTGCGGACTCCTGCTGGCGGATCTCGCGGCGCTTGCGGAAGCCGAACCCGCGCGCTGCGTGCCCGAGCTGCTCGCGGATCCCTCTCTGCTTCCGTGTTTGAGCCCCGACGGCCAAAAGCGGCTGGTCCGGGTCGCTGCGGTCATGCTGGGCGCGATGGCAGAGCGGGGGAGAAAAGCCCTGCGCCGTCAGGTGGAGGGCGTATGGCAGGCTCTTGGCGGACCGGCGTGCGTCCATCGGGACGCGTACGACGATGCCCTGATCTGCCTCGACTTGATCGAGCAGATGGAGACCGAGTCGCAGGTGGTGGACGTCGATGTGCTGGCGCATCGGCTGGAAGCGCTTTACGCGACGCCCGTGGCCGGGGACGCGCGGGTGGAAGTGATGACCATTCACAAAGCCAAGGGGCTCGAGTTTGATACCGTCATCGTGCCCGCGCTGGAGCGCGCTCCGCCGCCGGAGGGAAAACGCCTGCTGGCCTGGACCCAGCGCGCTGCGGGGCCGACCGGCACTGATTTGCTGCTCGCGCCGCTGCCCCGTGACGATCTGGATGAGCCCCCCGTATACGATTTTCTCAACCGCGCCGAGGAATCCAAGCGACAGCTGGAATCGGCGAGACTCCTATACGTCGCTGCCACCCGGGCGCGGAGGCGCCTCCATCTCGTCGGCAGCGCCGCCCGGGGCGCCGAGGCGGGAACGCTGCGACGGCCGCCGCCGCGGTCACTGCTGGCTCACCTCTGGCCCGCAGCGCAAGCGGAATTCTTGAGGGCCGAAGCCGCCGATAACCGAATTCCGGCGGCGTCCCGAATCCAAACGGACGAACGTCCGACCGGCTCATGGCGATTGCCGTCGGCATGGGTTCTGCCCCAGCCGGCTCCGCCCGTCGGCGCGCGGCCGTTGTTCGCCGCGGGGCCGGCTGAAGACGCCTCACAGCCGATCATATTTGAGTGGGCGGGATTCAGCGTCCGACAGGTGGGAACCGTGGTGCACGATCGGCTGCGGCTGATCGCCGAAGAAGGGGTGGAACGCTGGAGCGCGGCGCGGATCCGGGCGACGGCACCTTCGCTGCGCCGCGCCCTGGCGGCGGAAGGGATGAGCGATGCGCAGCTTAAGGATTCGCTAGAGACGGTTCTCGACGCGCTTACCGCGGTGCTGGCCGATCCCACGGGTCAGTGGATCCTAAGCGCCGAGCACCAGGAGGCGGAGAACGAGCTGGCCCTGTCCGGCGTTCTCGATGGGCGCTTGGTCAGCGTGTACATCGATCGCACCTTCGTCGACGCCGATGGCGTTCGCTGGATCGTGGATTACAAATCCGGTCGTCACGAGGGGGCGAGCCGAGACGATTTTCTCGATCGCGAGCAGGAGCGCTATGCTCCCCAGCTGGAACGCTACGCCCGGTTAATGGCCAACATCGAGCATCGGCCAATCAGCGTCGGACTCTATTTACCGTTGCTTGGAGGATGGCGGTGCTGGACTCCGAGTCTGAAAGAGAGAATGGATTGAAGGCATGACTCCGGTCCTGCGCTTCGCAAGCGTGCTGTCCATTTTGGCGCTGTTCGGTTATGCGTCGTCGGCGCGCAGTGATTTCGAAAGCGCGGCCCAGGCCATCGAGCGGGGCGACTTTGCCGCCGCCTTCTCCGAGCTCGAGCCGATGGCGGCGGCCGGCGATCCCCGCGCCCAGGATGCGGTGGCCACCATGTACCTGCGCGGTCTAGGGGTAGAGCGTGACGTGCGAGCCGGCATGTCGTGGTACTGCATGCTGGCCCATCACGCGGAAGGCGGGCGCGGGATCATGCAGGCGGTGTGGTTCCTGGCCGAGTGGTTTCGAACCGGAGGCGGCATGCCCGGAGTTCACTACAACGACGGCAACCGCGCCGACGAGGATCCCATCCGCGCCTACTTCTGGTTCAGCGTCATGGCGGAACAGAAAGCGCTCTACCAGAACGTGCACGAGGACAGCGTTCGCCTTGGAAAAATCGGCAGAACCGCGGTCGGCTCGGTGCTCTATGAGCAAGAGAAAAGCGAAATCGGAGAGGCGCTTGACACCTGGGACCCGGGTCAGCCGGCGCACTCCCCGGAGCAGTGTCTGAAGCTGCCGCGAGGAGTCGAGGCGGTCACCCACTAACCCGCGGTTGCTCGGCTCGAGAAGCGGTTTCCCCTGTCGGCCCGGCCGCTGTCGGACCTTACCCGCGCCCCCAGCGGGCGCCGCGCCTTGCCGTGATCTCGGGCGTCAATCGGGAGCATGCACCACAACGGTGCAGATGGAGGCGCGCTGGCTCAGGCACTAAAGCCACAAGCACTTGATTCCCATGGGCCCTCGCCAGCGGCACGAAAGTTGCCACGGATGCACAGTTTTCTAACAACAAGCCTTTGGGAGGAACTCAGATGGAAGCGCTTCAGTCCGGTGCCGATGTGCTCTTTGTCCTGCTCGGCGCCATCATGGTGCTGGCAATGCATTCGGGCTTCGCCTTTCTTGAGGTGGGCACCGTTCAGCACAAGAACCAGGTCAACGCCCTGGTCAAGATCATCTCCGACTTTTCCATTTCCACCGTGGCCTAGTTTTTTCATCGGCTACAGCGTCGCCTACGGCTTAGGGTTCTTTCACGGCGCTCAGTCGCTGGCGGTGAAGAACGGTTACGAGCTGGTGAAGTTCTTTTTCCTGCTTACTTTTGCCGCCGCAATTCCGGCGATCATCTCCGGCGGCATCGCGGAGCGGGCCCCGTTCTATCCCCAGCTGTTCGGCTCCGCGCTGCTGGTGGCGCTCGTCTATCCGCTGTTCGAGGGCATCACCTGGAGCGGGCGTTTTGGAGTTCAGGGCTGGCTCGAAAGCGCGTTCGGCGCGCCGTTTCATGACTTTGCCGGCTCCATCGTGGTGCACGCCATGGGGGGCTGGGTTGCGCTGGCGGCGGTGCTGCTGCTGGGCGCGCGCCGGGGTCGTTACGGCAAAGACGGCGGGTCGCGGCCCACCCGCCCTCCAACATTCCCTTTCTGACGCTCGGCGCCTGGGTGCTTTCCGTCGGCTGGTTTGGGTTCAACGTGATGTCGGCCCAGGAGATTGCCGGGGTCAGCGGGCTGGTAGCGCTGAACTCGCTGATGGCCATGGTGGGCGGCGTGCTGGCGGCGCTGGTCGCCGGAAGGAACGACCCGGGCTTCGTGCACAACGGCCCGCTGGCTGGACTGGTGGCCATCTGCGCCGGCTCTGATGTCATGCACCCTGTCGGCGCGCTCGTCACCGGGGGTATCGCCGGCGTCATTTTCGTCATCACTTTTACCCTCACCCAGAATCGCTGGAGGATTGACGACGTTCTCGGGGTGTGGCCACTGCACGGCCTGTGCGGCGCCTGGGGCGGAGTCGCCGCGGGAATTTTCGGCGCAAAGGCCCTGGGGTGGGCTCGGCGGCGTAAGCTTCGCCTCCCAGCTCTTAGGCACGCTGCTGGGTATCGGCGTCGCGCTCGCCGGGGGGTTCATCATTTACGGACTGATGAAGCAGATCGTTGGCATCCGCTTGAGCGATGAGGACGAGTTCCAGGGGGCGGACTTGAGCATCCACAAAAAACGGCGCAAATCCGCCGGTCTGACCGGCGGCTTCGCCGGCCCGCGCGTGGAAAAGCGCGCCCAAACGGTGTAGTTTTACCGGCCCTTTCAATGGGGCCGCAAAGCGCTGGCCTGTATGGGTAAAAAGCTCTACATCAAGACATTCGGCTGCCAGATGAACGAGTACGATTCCGCCCGTACTGCGGATCTGCTGGCGGCGGCTCACGGCTACGAGCGCACCGAGATTCCGGAGCAGGCGGATCTGCTCCTGGTCAACACCTGCTCGGTAAGGGAAAAGGCCCAGGAGAAAGTCTTCTCGCAGCTCGGCCGCTGGCGCGAATGGAAACAGAAGCGGCCGGATCTCATCATCGGTGTCGGCGGTTGTGTTGCCAGTCAGGAGGGCGCCGCGATACAGACCCGCGCGCCTTACGTGGATCTGGTCTACGGTCCGCAGAGCCTGCATCGGGTGCCCTACCTGGTGGAAAAGGCGAAGCGATCACGAAAGCATCAGCTCGACATCAGCTTTCCCGAGATAGAAAAGTTTGATGCTCTGCCGGAACCGCGCGCCGAAGGGCCGACTGCTTACGTTTCCATCATGGAAGGGTGCAGCAAGTACTGTTCGTTTTGCGTGGTCCCCTACACCCGCGGCGAGGAGTTCAGCCGGCCGTTTGATGACGTGATTGCAGAGGCCGCGGCGCTTGCAGATCAGGGCGTGCGCGAAGTGACCTATCTGGGGCAAAATGTAAACGCTTATCGAGGGCCCATGCACGACGGCGGGCTGTGCGATTTAGCCTTGCTGATCAGCTACACGGCTGCTATAGATGGTATTGATCGCATTCGCTACACCACCTCGCACCCTGCCGAATTCGGTGCGGATCTTATCGAGGTATACGACGACACGCCGAAGCTAGTCAGTCACCTGCATCTTCCAGTCCAAAGCGGGAGCGATCGCATCCTCCGATTAATGAAACGCAACTACACCGTGGCCGAGTACGAGGACAAAGTCTCGCGGCTGCGCGCGATTCGTCCCCGGCTCAGCTTGTCTTCAGATTTTATCGTCGGTTTCCCCGGAGAAACGGACGCGGACTTTGAGGCAACCCTGGATCTCGTGCGGCGGGTTGGCTTCGACAACTCGTTCAGTTTCATTTACAGCCCAAGGCCCGGCACGCCGGCGGCCGAGCTGGTCGATGACGTTCCAATGACGGTGAAAAAGATCAGGCTTAAAAAGCTGCAGTCGCTGATTGAAGCGCAGGCCGGCGAAACGAGCCGCGGGATGATAGACAGCGTGGAACGGATACTGGTCGAGGGACCTTCAAAAAAGGATCCGCGCCAGCTCTCTGGCCGCAGCGAGAATAATCGCGTGGTGAACTTTCCCGGCGCCGGGGATTTGATCGGCCGGTTTGCGGACGTTCGCATCACCGAGGCTTTGCCCAATTCGCTCAGGGGCGAGATTGAAAGCGCCGAAGAAGCGCGGCCGCGAATCTCCCAAAAATACTTGACCGGAACAAACTCCGATCGAATCGAGGTGCGGCTTACTCCACGGAACTCCGGGCTCTCCGCCTGATCACCGTTCCTTTTCAGTCACGGTAATCTCGATCCAGCAGCATCTTGAGCGCGCATTCACAATCCGAACTCACCGACACGTGCGACATCACGCTGGAGCCGGCCGACAATCAGCGTCTGGCGAATCTCTGCGGGCCCTTTGATCAGCACCTCCGTCAGCTCGAGCGTCGTCTCGGGGTCGCCATAAACAGCCGTGGAAACGAGTTCCGCGTGGTGGGCGACCCGGAGCCGGTCAAGGCTGCAGGTGAGATAATCAAGCAGCTTTACGACGTCGCGCGCAACGAGCCGTTGACTCCGGCTAGAGTGCACCTTTTCTTACAGCAGGCCGGCGTAGAGGAAGCGCTGGAGGAAAGCGTCACTGAAGCGGCGGTGGTTCATATTCGCCGCGGTTATATTCGCGGACGCGGCGCAAACCAGGCCAGGTATCTGCGCAACATTCAGACTCACGATATCAATTTCGGCATCGGACCCGCCGGCACCGGAAAAACCTACCTCGCCGTGGCTTGCGCCGTCGAGGCTCTGGAAACCGAACGGGTGCGCCGAATGGTGCTTGTGCGCCCGGCGGTGGAAGCAGGCGAGCGACTCGGGTTCCTGCCGGGCGATCTGGCGCAAAAGGTCGATCCTTATCTTCGTCCTTTGTTTGACGCACTTTACGAGATGCTTGGGTTCGAACGGGTGGCAAAGCTCATCGAGCGCAACGTTATTGAAGTTGCGCCGCTCGCTTACATGCGCGGTCGCACGCTGAACGAGTCGTTTATCATTCTTGACGAGGCTCAAAACACCTCCGTCGAACAGATGAAGATGTTTCTCACGCGAATTGGATTCGGCTCCACTGCCGTGGTTACCGGCGACGTTACCCAGATTGATCTGCCTAAAGGGCAGCGGTCCGGACTGATACACGTGAGCGAGGTGCTGAAAAACATAGAGGGTATGAGTTTTACCTATTTCAGTTCCAAAGACGTGGTGCGGCATCCGCTGGTTGCTCGTATCCTCGATGCCTACGAGGCCTATGAAGAGGAATCGTCCCGAGAAGATAGTGGGCGGAACGACAAAGGCTAACGTCAACGTTCAAATCGCGTCACGGGCGCACGGTCTGCCTTCCGCAGCTCAGCTGAAGGTGTGGGCAAAGGCCGCACTCTCCGGGATGGAGGGAGTTCCGGAACTCACCGTTCGCGTTGTCGACGAGGCGGAAAGCGCCGAGCTCAATCGAACCTTTAGACGCGTTTCGGGACCGACCAATGTGCTTTCCTTTCCCTTCGAGCCCCCGAGTCCGGTGCAGATGTCTCTTCTCGGCGACGTGGTGATCTGCGCCCCGGTGGTGGAAATGGAAGCTCAGGAACAAAATAAGATCGTGGATGCGCACTGGGCGCACATGGTGATTCACGGAACCCTGCACCTCATGGGTTACGACCACGAGAACGACGTGGATGCCGCACGGATGGAGTCCGAGGAGCGGCGGATCCTTGCCGGACTTGGTTTTTCCGACCCCTACGCCGGCTGAGCATGAGCAGCGACAGCAGCTTGAACGGCAGTACCCGCACCTGGCTGGACCGCATCAGCCAGGCGCTCAGCAGCGAGCCTCAGGACAGGGAGGAGCTCATTCAGCTTCTGCGCGACGCGGAGAGGCGGAACCTCATCGACGTGGAAGCGCTCGCCATGATCGAGGGCGCGCTGCAGGTCGGCGAAATGCAGGTCCGCGATATTATGATTCCTCGTGCTCAGATGGTCGTGGTCCAGGAGGATGTGCCTCCCGAGGAATTCGTGACCGAGGTGATCGAATCGGGACACTCCCGCTTTCCCGTCATCGGCGACAGCAGAGACGAGGTTCGCGGAATTCTGCTGGCCAAGGATCTTCTGGCCTATTTCGCCAGGGATACCAGCGAGACCCGCGACGGTTTCGACATCGATGACGCAATGCGTCCAGCCGTTTTCATCCCGGAGAGCAAGCGTCTCAACGTGCTGCTCAAGGAATTCCGGCAGAGCAGAAATCACATGGCAATCGTGGTTGATGAATACGGCGGCGTTGCCGGGCTCGTTACTATTGAGGACGTTCTCGAGCAGATTGTCGGCGAGATTGATGACGAGCACGACACCGAGGTGGGTCAGGACATTCGCAGGCTGGGTAACGGCGAATTCGTGGTAAAGGCGAGAACGCCTATTGAGGATTTCAACGAGTACTTCAATACGTCATTCAGTGACCAGGAGTTCGATACCATCGGCGGGCTGGTGATTAAATCTCTGGGTCATCTGCCGAAGCGTGGCGAGTCGGGTGAAATTGGTGGCATGCATTTTCGCGTGCTGCGCGCAGACAAGAGACGGGTGCATCTTCTGCGCGTCACCGCGCTTAGCCTTCCGCGAGGCGTTTCGCGGCGGGGGACGCGCAAGGCGTGATTCGAACGTCATCGAAGTCGGCTGTAGGAGCGCGCTTGCGCGCGTTTGCTTAGATCCGAAATATCAGGCCAGCATGGGTTCTTGACGCTGGATCGTAGAATTTTCGCCCGACTCCGCTCCAGGCCCGCTGTTGTCGACGCCGTTGCGCTGCTCGCGGGTATCGTTCTTCCGCTTGCTTTCTCGCCGTTCGGGATTTTCCCCGTTGCTCTGGTTTCGCCCCTGCTGCTGTTCGCCTGCTGGCGAGGCGCCACGCCCCGGCGCGCCATGGCGCGGGGCTGGCTGTACGGCGCGGGGGCCTTTGGCGCTGGCGTCTTTTGGATCCACGAGAGCTTTCAGTTCAGCAACATCGGACTCGGGGTCGCCATACCCCTCACCGTGGCGTTCGTGGCCTACCTGGCACTGTTTCCGGCGTTACAGGGATATCTCTCCAGGCGGTTCGCGGGGGTCTCGGAATCGACCCGTCTTCTGCTGATGTATCCCGCGCTTTGGGTGCTGGTGGAATGGCTGCGCGGATGGCTGTTCACGGGGTTCGGCTGGCTTCAGCTGGGATACAGCCAGATCGATTCGCCGCTGGCCGGCTTTCTGCCGTTGACCGGGGTTTACGGGGTCAGCTGGCTGGTCGTCTTCCTCGCCGCTTTGATGCTTCACGCTGCGAGCGGCAGCGCAAGGGTGCGCGCCGCCGCGGTCGGTGTAGTTGCCGTGGCGCTCCTGGCGGGCGGCGCGTTGCGTACCGTTTCCTGGAGCGAGGATGCGGGCGCAGCGATCAAGGTTGCGCTGGTGCAGGGAAACATACCCCAAGATCAAAAGTGGTTGCCGTCCATGCGCCAGCCCACCCTGGCTCGATACCTGTCGCTGACACGCCGGCACTGGGACGCCGATCTGGTGATATGGCCCGAATCCGCGGTGCCCGGTCTTTACCACCGCATGCGCTCATTCATCGACAGCGTGCACGCGGAGGCGGAGAGTAACCGGGCCCAGGTGCTGCTGGGG
Organism: Gammaproteobacteria bacterium; assembly: GCA_041605275.1. GTDB lineage: Bacteria > Pseudomonadota > Gammaproteobacteria > HK1 > HK1 > CAMYJH01. The sequence goes on along the minus strand of JBFIYQ010000042.1, from coordinate 750 downwards.
ATCCCTGCGGTCGATCCGGCGGCGGGAAAATTCACCAACAGCGTCCTCCTGGTGGGTTCGGCCGGCGGCATGTATCACAAGCGCCATCTGGTGCCCTTCGGTGAATACCTGCCGCTGGATTCGCTGCTCCGACCCATAACTGAGGCGGCGGGAATACCGGTGTCGAACTTCAGTCCGGGTCCCAAAAAGCAAACGCTGCTGAGCGCCGCGGGCCACCCCGTGGCGCTGTCCATCTGCTACGAGATTGCCTTCGGCAGCGAGATCATTCGCGAACTCCCCGAAGCGCGCTTTCTGGTCACGGTGAGCAACGACGCCTGGTTCGGCACCTCCATCGGGCCCCACCAGCATTTCGAGATCGCCCGGGTGCGCGCGCTGGAGACCGGACGCTATTTGCTGCGGGCCACGAACACGGGGATAACGGCCATCGTCGCGCCGGACGGGCGGGTCGCCGCCAGCCTGCCGCAGTTCGATACCGGCGTGCTTGAAGGGGAAATCACCCCCCGCTCCGGGGCGACCCCCTACGTCGCTTTGGGGGATTATCCTTTCGTTGCCGCCATGTTCCTGCTGCTGGCGGCGCCCTGGCTGGGGCCTCGGCTGGAGCGGCGAGCAGGCCACGACGCTTGATGAAATGCTGCCGCCAGACGCCGGGCGGAAACTCTTCCGATTCCGACGCGCTCAAAGGCTGTTAATGATCGATTCGATTCTCGCTCTGTTTCCGCGCCGCCTTGTTCGCCTGCTGCTGATCTCGGT
>JBFIYQ010000041.1:0-12267 GCA_041605275.1 Gammaproteobacteria bacterium | reverse complement strand
TTTGCATACTGGTGTCCGCGCTCTGGCCGTGGGGCGCTCACGCGGCAGAGAACGAGGATGTCGAGATCGCGCTTAGCCTCGCAAACATGCTTCGCGCTGGACGCGGCGTGATTGCGAGCAACCAGTCGCTCATCAATGACCCGAACGTCGGCGACAAGGGTCTGAGCGGCGAAGTGGTGCTCAACAAAGCGATCGAAACCTACAGTAAATTAACCCAAAGCGATCTGCGATCCGTCGACGCAAGTACCCGCAAAGGCCGCCTGCTGACGGCTCAGATGAAGGCGATCCGCGAAGTCATGGACAACAGCCAGGGCGACATCAACGCGCGGGGCATCGGCTTCAAAGGTTTCGTTCCGGCAGTTTTTGCCCGACTCGTCAACGAGCGTTTCGCCGAGTTAAACGGCTACGAGGCCGAGGTGAAAGTTACTGCACCGCCGATTCTTATTCGAAATCGCAAATCCCGGCCCGACGAGTGGGAGGCGGAGGTGATTCGAACCAAGCTGAGTGCGCCAGACTGGCCCAACGGACAACTGTTCCATGCCAAGTCGAAGAAGGGCGGGCGGGACGCGTTTCGCGTGGCCGTGCCTGAGTACTACAGCGCGGGCTGTCTAAGCTGTCACGGTGAGCCGAAGGGAGAAATCGACATCACCGGCTACCCCAAAGAGGGCGGTAAAGAAGGTGATCTCGGCGGCGTCATCAGTATTACGCTGTACCGCTGAATAGCCGATCCGAATCTAGGATCGGCCTGCTCGACAAACACTTTCAAGCGCATCGAGGCGCCATCGTCATGTCGCGTTTCTCCATTTTTACCCGGCTCGTTTTTCTCTCCGTCGTTTTGATCGGCGTATTGTTGGCTTCCAATACCCTGCTCAGTCGAGCGCTTTCCCGTAACGCAGAGGCGCTGGCTGCCGAAGCCGAGATTGTCGAAGCGCTTCGCGTTGCCAACAGAGCGAGTAAGGCGTTCGGGGATATGAAGTATTGGCTGACGGACCTGGCCGTGAGTCTTTTAATGTTGTCGGAGCAGCAGGTCAATCGCGCGCGTACGCGAGTGCACGATGCCCTTGGCGAGTTGCGGAAATACGATGCAGAGACCGCCACCGTTATCGAGAAGGAGGTCGAGGCACTGTATAAGCAGGGGATGGAAGCTGTAGACGCTTACACCGATAATAACCGCGTCATCGGCAACTCGTTGATGGCGGCCAGTCGCGTTCACATCGCTGAAGTTGACTCGCAGCTGGCAGGCCTGGTGGATCGCTTTCAGGCCGATGCCATCGCAAAACGCGATGCGGCGTTGGAAGGTGCGGAACAGGCGGTCGAGCAGTCTTTTTCCATTGTCGCCGCGGCGAGCCTTATCGGACTTGCTCTGGCGTGGCTCGTGCTGCGCTCGATAACCGTTCCGCTGGGACGGCTGGTCAGCGCGATGTCGGCCATTACCGCGGGGAAGCTGGAGACCGAGATTCCTTCCCCGGGCCATGACGAGGTCGGGGCCATGGCGAAAACGCTGGCCTTGTTCCGTGACAGCTTAGCGGAGCGGGACCGCCTGGCCGCCGAGCAGGCGCGGGCAGAAGCGGCGGCACGCCACGCCCAGGCGCGGCTTTTGACCGCGATCGAGAGCATTTCCGAGGGCTTTTCGCTTTACGATAGCGATGACCGACTGGTCGTGTGTAACACCCGTTATCGGGAGATCCTATATCCTGGAATGGAAGACCTGATTGCAGTGGGAACCACCTTTGAAACGATCGTTCGACGCGCGGCCGCCAACGGTTTAATTACCGACGCACTGGGTCGGCGGGAAACCTGGGTCAAGGAGCGGCTTGCAAGCCACCGGTCGCCGCCTAGAGTCCCGTCCACCCAGAGAAGAAGCGACGGCCGATGGATCCGGGTGAACGAGCGCAAGACCGAGGACGGCGGTACCGTTGCCGTATACACGGATATCACCGAGGAAAAACAGTCGGAGGAAAAACTCCGGCTGGCCAAGGAGCAAGCCGAGAAAGCGTTGCAAGAGCTCACCCAGACGCAACAAAGCCTCCTTCACGCACAGAAAATGGCCTCGCTCGGTCAGCTCACAGCGGGTGTTGCCCACGAAATCAAAAATCCTTTGAATTTTGTCAATAACTTCGCGGCGCTTTCGGTCGACCACTTTGGGGAGCTGCGCGAAGCTCTAGAAGCGCAACCGGCCACATCGAAAGCGGACGCTCAAGACGACGTGACGGAAATTATCGACACGATTGGCGGAAACCTGAGCAAAATCAAAGAACACGGCGCACGGGCAGATCGCATTGTCACGAGTATGTTGTCACACGCACGGGGCGGGGCGGGCTCGCCGCAACGGACCGGCCTGAACGCTTTGGTCGATGAGAGCCTCAACCTGGCTTATCACGGCGAACGGGCGCAGAATCATGCGTTCAACATTGCCATGGACCGCCAGTTTGATCCCAGCATCGGCGAGCTTGAACTTTATCGTCAGGAAATGAGCAGAGTATTCATCAACCTGATTGCAAACGGCTTCTATGCCACAAAACTCCGCAAGGAGAAGCTGGCTGAGCCAGATTACAAGCCCACCCTCAAGGTCTCCACCCAAGTCACCGACGACCGGGTGGAGGTGCGTATACGGGACAACGGTATTGGCATGCCCGCATCGGTTCGCGAAAAGATATTCGAGCCGTTCTTCACCACCAAGCCGCCAGGAGAGGGCACCGGGCTTGGTTTATCGTTGACCTACGACATCGTTGTTCAACAACATCGCGGGCAGATTGACGTCCAGTCCAAAGAAGGAGAATTCACAGAGGTGATCGTTACCTTGCCCTTGCAAACCCAACATGTCGTTGCAAAATGAGGTCTAACATGAATCCTGCCACGATTCTCGTCGTCGACGACGAGCCTGATCTCGAGCAGCTGGTAATGCAGCGGTTTCGCCGACAGGTAAAGGACGGCGAGCTGAAGTTCCATTTTGCCGCAGATGGGGAGGAGGCGCTGTCGATGCTGGACGCGCAACCTGACGTTGATCTAGTTCTCAGTGATATCAACATGCCCCGCATGGACGGGTTGACCCTGTTGAATTGCCTGAAAGAAATCGACAGGCAGTTAAGGACCGTTATCGTCTCTGCTTACGGCGACATGCAGAATATTCGTACGGCGATGAATCGCGGAGCGTTCGATTTCATCACTAAACCGATTGAGTTTGAAGATCTGGAGACGACCATAGAGAAAACACTCAACGATCTGCACACATTTCGAGAGATGCAGAAATTACGCGACGCGGCGGAGCGGGCCAAGATCAATCTGTCCCGCTATTTTTCTCCCAATCTGGCCAAGGAGCTATCAGAAAACTCGAGCTTCATGGCCTTGGGGGGTGAGTGGCGCGAGGTTTCCTTCGTGTTCACGGATCTGACGGACTTCACGCCACTGATCGAGAATCTGGAGGCATCTGTTGTCGTTCCGTTGCTCAATGAATACTTGAGCGGCATGACGCAAATTGCATTCCGCCACGGCGGCACCATCGATAAAATCGTCGGCGACGCGGTTCATGCCATATTCGGGGCACCGCTCGATCAGGCCGACCACGCGGCAAATGCCATCGCCTGTGCCATGAGCATGGACGCATTTTCCGAATCTTATCGGAAGGAGCAAGCGGCAAAGGGGATTTCCCTCGGCGCGACCCGGATTGGGGTCCACTCTGGATGCGCGATTGTCGGAAACTTCGGCGGTGAGCTGCTGTTCGACTACACGGCTCATGGCGACGCCATCAACACCGCCGCGCGCCTGGAAAATCTCAATAAATATCTAGGGACCCGAATCTGTATAAGCATGGATGTCGTCGAGCGCGTCGCCGACTTCAAGGGTCGACCTGTGGGATGGGTGGTGCTCAAAGGCAAATCGCGGAGGCTCAAAGTGTTCGAGCCACTGGACGCGCAACGCGCCGAAGATCCCGCGACCGATGCCTACCGGGCAGCCTACCATAAGCTGGAAACCGGTGAGCCGGACGCGAACCAGGCGTTCGCAGCCTTACTGGCGGAAGCTGGCAATGACCCGCTGGCCAGGTTTCATCTCAAGCGCCTGCTGGCGGGCGAGGGGGGCGTGGAAATTGTCCTCTCCGAAAAATAACTCAACCTGTTAAAGGCAGTACTGGAGATTGAAAGAACATTCCGGGGGCGGAATGCTCCACCCCGGCATACGCCCTCTTCAGTTCCTCGATATCGATCTTCTTTATTTGAAAGTGACCGTACTCCCGTAATTTGAGCCATGCGGGATGTGGGATTTCCTTGTATTTTGCAATGGTCAATTTATCGGGAAATCTCTCAATCCTCCTGGTCACCCTGGCGGGGGAAAGGTCATCCTTCACGGCCCACCAATACAAAAGGCGCTGTGGTGAACACGGCGCCTTTTTTCAATTTTGGAGCCGGTCAAAATTTTGGGTTGAAACACCGGGACTGAATCTTCAGAGATTCGAAATCCTGGCTCAATCTACTCCGTGGTAACGCACCTCCAGAGAGAAGTGGGCGTTGCCTTTGTCGGGTTGCGGCACCACGAGCAGATAAGAGTGCGGGCTCTCCCATTTTCCGGCCTCGTTGTGCACCCGCAGGGTCCATCTTGTTTGTCCCGGGCGCATCGTCCACTTGGCTTTCTTCTCCGCGAAAAAACTTTCGTTGGTAAGGATGGCAGCGCGGTTGCCGGTGTCTTTTCTCGCCGCAAGGGGCACGAAAAACAGCTGGCCTTCTTCCAGCGTTACCGACGTGACGGCGTTCGCAGAATTTTTATTCCTCCAGCGCATTCGCAGCGGTGCTCCTTCGCCCTCGTATGGCGCGAGGTATACGACGCAGGTATCGAGCTTTCTCTGCTGTAAGCCCGTCGGCTGTATGAATATGGGAACGTGCCACCAGCAGAGCGACGGGTCGCTGCCCATCTGACGCGGCGAGCCGAAAATCACCGGCGGCAGCTTGATCATCGCCTTGCCGCGCGAGGCGAGGCCCTTCATCTTTTCCGACATACCGCCGAACGTGCTTGAAAGTGCCATGCATGGTCTCCGAATCAGTAATCGGTTAGGCCCGGCGGGCCGTTTCACCGTGGTGGAGGCCCTCGACCCGCGTTTTGGCGCGGAAGGCGTCAGCCGCTTGCCATGGGCGGATGACGTCGCCGCCTAAGGCAGGCCCTCCGGTCAATCGCTCGAAAACGAGGCAAATCCCGGCCCTGCTCTTTATTGAGGATAGTCGCCAATTTCGGCGGTTTCTGCGCCGATACGCACAATCTGGGAAGGACTTTCGAACCCCCCGTTGATCACGCCAAAGCCGCTCAATCGGCCGGAGTAGGGCCATTCCAAGCCGTGGACAGCGATCCCCGTTCGGCGGCGCGGAATCTCGCTTTCGCCGTCGCTGTCGCCGGACGGTCCGGCTCGGGGCGAGCCAGCGACGGGTCCGCCTGGTTGCTCCGGATTGATTTTTTGCCAGGGGTGATGGGAGGCAGGAACGCGCCCTGGCCGGCTGGACGGTGGTGGTAACCAGCCAGGGCGCTGACCACCACCTGGGGTGCGGTGGTGTCAGATGGTGGCTAAAGAGTCAGTATAGTCGTTGGGGTCAAATTCCCTGGGCCCTGACCTTGGTACCGGCGGCGGCCGCCGACCCGGGCCCCACGGAGTGCACCGGCGTTTGGGAGAAAAGCTTGGCAAGATCCAGCACCGGCACCGGATGACCGTCGAGCTTGAAGCAGGAAATGCAAAATGGACGCCAGTGCTGGTGGGATTCGGGTAAATTGCAGGCCATCTTATCCTCGACCGCTGCGCGCTGCGGGATGTCGGTCATCTTCAGCGCGCCAAACTGCTGCGGATCGGTGGGATCCGGCCTGTAGCGCACCACGCCGTAGAAGACCGTCCGCGATTTCTTCTCGATACCCTGGCTGAACTTTCCCGCATCAAATACGGGAATGATTCCACCGTCCCAGGAGACCGCTTCGTTCAGGAATGCGGGTCCATCCGCAATGGCGCTTTTTGCCGGCACGTCGGGCAGCACGTGCACGAATTCCAGATTGCCCACCGCGACCCGCAGGTTGCCGGGCAGCGGCACAACCCAGGCAATGGCGGCGCTCATCGGCTAAGACCCCCGCGGAGCACCCGCCCCGGGCGCCCGGCTGTCATTCCCGGGCCGAAGCGGCTGCCGCATTCATTTATATAAAGTATATAAAGGCCTCCACGGAGGCGGCTGCGGTTTGTCCCTTTCATCCCCATCACCTCGGCCATCAGCTGTCCCCGCGGCAAAGCGATTCGACGCAGCCGATGAGCTCGTCCTCCGAATAAGGCTTGGTGAGGTAATGATTGACGCCGGCGGCTATCGCCTGCCGGCGGTGCTTCTCCGTGGAACGCGAGGTGATCATCACGATGGGAAGTCCGCGGGTGGCGCTGTTGGCGCGAATGTGGCTGGTGAGCTCCAGGCCGTTCATGCGCGGCATCTCCAGATCCAGCAGCACCACGTCGGGGCGCTTGGCGTTGATCAGATCGATGGCCTCGAGGCCGTCGCGGGCGGTGCCCACCTCGAACCCGGAGTCTCCAATGAACTGGGCCAGGGCGCGCCGGGCGCTCAACGAATCGTCCACCACCAGCGCATAGGGCAGTGCGCTTTGCACGGCGTGCTCGGCCGCGTCGTCCTCGTGATCGGGACCGGTTTCGAAACCGGACACCCCCGGGATCCGCAGCAGCTCCGGGAGATCGAGCACCGGGGTGACGCTGCCGTCGCCGAGAATAGTGGCGCCGGCGATGCCGCGGAGCTTGGGGATATATTTGCCCATGCTCTTAATCACCAGGTCCCGGCTGTCGAGAATGGAATCCACGAACACCGCCTGGGGGCCGTTGTCGGACTGCACGATGAGCACCGGCGAGGCCTCGCTACCGTTTTTCTTCCGTTCCTTTTTCATCCCGATAATCGATGCCAGTGTGGCGGCGGAATAGGACTCTTCGCCGATGCTGAAGGTGTGCTCCTTGCCGTTGCGTCTTTCGTCTCCGCTTCCCGGATGCAGTATCTGCTCCACGCCGCGATTGGAGACGGCAAGCAGGCGGTCTCGGGCTCGAACCAGCAGCGCGTGAGTCGACACCAGTGTCAGCGGCAAGCGCATTTCGAAGCGGCAGCCTTTGCCGGTTTCCGAACGCACCGATAGAGATCCGCCCAGGCGGGCGATGTTGCTTCTGACAGCGTCCAGGCCGATTCCCCGGCCCGAAAGCTGGGTGGCCGCGGGCCGGGTGGAAAAGTTGGGCCGCAGGATGAGCTGGCACAGTTCCGCCTCGGTGAGCACCTGGCCTTCGCGCACCAGATTGCGGGAAGCGGCCACTTCGCGGATCCGGGCCCAGTCCAGTCCCGCACCGTCGTCGCTGCAGCGGACCAGAATGCGGTTGCCTTCGCGCTGAAACTCGAGACGGATTCGTCCCTCGGGATTTTTGCCGGCACGGATTCGCTCGGCTTCGTCTTCGATACCGTGGTCCACGGCGTTGCGCAGCATGTGCATCAATGGATCCACCAGGTCGTTGATCACGTCGCTGTCCATCAGGGTCTCGACTCCGAGACATTCGAGCACCACCTGTTTTTCCGAGCTCCGGCTCGCCTGGCGCACGCTGCGCTGAAGACGGGGAACGATGGACTTCACCGCAATCATGCGCGTGTGCATGACGGCTTCCTGGGTCTCGCGATTGAGCCGTCCCTGCTGAGTGAGCATGTCGTTCAGGGCCAGAAGATGCGTTTCCACCACGCGCCCCATTTCCCGGGAGTCGGTGGCCGCCTCCACCAGTCTTCGACTGACCGTGTGCAGCTCGTTGTACTGATCCAGTTCCAGAGGATCGAACTCCACCGGTCCGGCGCCTTTCTGCTGAGGCAGGGTGATGTCTCTCAGGTCGATAATCTGTTCCAGCTCGGCCCCGAGCTGCTGCAGCAGCGCGTTTTGATCCTGCAGCAACCGGCTCTGTCGAACGCTTCGCTGCACACGCTCATGGACCTGACCGGTGAGAATGATGATCTCACCGACCAGCCGAAGCAGCTCATCCACCAGCTTCGCCGGTACCCGGACCATGGGTCCGCTGGCGACGGCTCTCCCGGCGGCGGCGGGCTGTGTTTTATCCGGCCTGGCTTGCTCTCGCGCCTTCTCCGGCATGATGGGCGCCGGGGTGGAGACTTCGCCCCCGGTTCCGACGGCAGCGGCTTCGGCGCCCTCCCGGTCGATACGGTTAGCCCAGTCGAGCACCGCCTGCAACACGCCCAGGCTTTCCTCTGGCGCCGGGCTCTGGCCGAGCAGCGCTTCGGACATCATCTCCAGACAGTCCGAGGCATTTTGCAGCGTCCCGGCCAGCGCGGGTCCGGGGAGCACCTGGTGTTTGGCCAGGGCCAGCAGGATGTCCTCCAGCTGATGAGTGAGGTTGGCGATCCCGGGAACGCCCACGGTATTTGCCGCGCCTTTGAGCGTGTGGGCCACCCGTTGCGCCACCTGAAGCTCGCCGACGCCGCCTTCCCCGGAATTGAGCCGCTGCACGGCTCCGGAAAATTCCGCGGTCTGCGACGGCAGTTCCTGCAATAGACCGTCCAATAGCTCCGGGTCCACGTCGTCGGGAAGAGAAAGCGAGACGTCGTCAATGGTGGCGCTGGTTTGGCGCGGCTCCACGTCCTGCATCAGCGCGTCGGTCACCGGAGCGGAGAGCAGCTCACCCAGCGCGGTGGCGTCATCGTCCTTCAAAGGCACCGGCCATGATTCGTCCTGCAAAACCGCCAGCAGATCGTGACAAGCCGGCTCACCGCCGAGATCGTGGAGATAGGTATAAACGCGGGCAATCCACAGCGACAGAACCCGGCGTGAAGGCTCCCCTAGCGCGGCGTCGCGGCGGCAGAAGGCGTCGATATTCTCATTGAGCAGCCTGCAGGCCCGGCCAAGGCCTTCCAGTCCACCCACGTCCGCGGCCATGCCCAGTCGTTCAATCTGTTCGCCAAAATGCCTGAGCGATTCGGCGCGTGCTTCGGAGGGGGACTCCGAGCTGCAGGCCACGGTGAGCGTCTCGGCCAGAGACTCACGCATGGCGTCGAGCTCGCCGATCAAGAGCTCGACCATCTCGCGCACTGCGTGATCGAGATTATTGACCGTGCCCGTGCCGGCGCCGTCGTCGGGAAAGGTGTCGTCGTCTTCGCCCATCCCGGCGCTCTCATCTGTTTCAGATGTGTCAGCTGTCGCTTCGCTCGGGTCCTCGTCCGGATCCGCGGCAAACGCTTCTCCCCCGATCTCTGCCTTCGTGGCGGAACCGGACGCCGACGGGTCGAGGAAGCTTTGCATCATCCTCGCGTCGTCGTCGCCGATGGGATTGACCCAGCGCGGATCCTGAAGGTGCGCGATCAGCAGGGTTCCGGTCTCCACGTCTTGAGGAAACTCGCAGAACGCCGCCGCCAGGGTCGGCCAGCACTGGAGCAGATCGCGGTGCGCTTCGTCGGGACGTTCGAACTGCTCGCTCAAGTCGTCCACGAAGGACTTGAGCAGCACGCAGACGTCGTGGAACAAGGGGTTGGAGAACTCCTCGGCCGCCTGCTCCACGTGCGCAATGTGAAGCCGATAGACGTCCCAGGTCTCGACGTCGCCCCACTGCGATGCGCATTGCGACAGCGCGTCGAGGAGAGCGGTGCTCTGGTCGCCCCCTTCGGCGGATCCGTTCGGAGCGACGAAGGGATCAGGCATTTACCCCCACCACCTTCTTTTCCGGGAATACGGAAATTTTCTCGCGGCGGTGACTCCCCGTTTGCTCGTTTCGTTTCGCCACCTGCTCCGGTAGGGTGAACACGTTCACCGCCTGAAGCAGCTTCTCCGAGTAGCGCACTAAGTTGTCCGTGTACTTGGTCTGCTCCTTGAGCTTGGCGTTCGTTTCCCGGGAGCTCTTCTGAATTCCCTGTGCCCGTGTGCGCAGCTCGTTGCTGGCTCTCGCCTGCTGCACCGAACGCTTGGCGATCTGCTGCACCATGGCGACCAGCTCGGCGGTGGACTGCTGGGTCGACTGCATCTCGGTACCGGCGCGTTCCGCAAGCCGGCTGCCTTCGACCACCTGGCTGATGGCGTCGTTCATGGTGGTGACCGTATCGTTGGTTTCCACCTGGATGTTATTCACCAGACTGGCGATTTCGTGGGTGGCGTTACGCGCGTTTTCAGCCAGGCGCTGAACCTCGTCCGCGACCACCGCGAAACCGCGGCCGGCTTCACCCGCCGACGCCGCGTGCATGGACGCGTTGAGCGCGAGAATATGGGTACGCTCGGCGATGCTGTTAATGAGGTTGACGGCGCCGCTAATTTCCTGGGAACGCTCGCCCAGCCGCTTGATGCGTTTTTCCGTCTCGCGGATGGTGTTTCGAATGGCGTTTATGCCGTTGACCGTGTCGGACACGGTGCCGTGGGCGCTTTCTGTGGACTTGATCGCCTTGTCCGCGGCTTCGTTGCAGGCCTGGGCCAGCCTGGCGATGCGGATCATCGAATCCGAAGCGGCGGCCAGCTCGGCGGCGGTCTTCTCCACTTCCTGCTGCTCCAGGGTTGCGGCGGAAATGACGTTATCGGAACGGGTTTTCACCTCCTCGGAAACCTTGGCCACGCCGATGGAGATGTTCAGCACGCCCTTCAACACCTTAGACGTCTCGTCGGTGAGCAGATTGAGTGAGTCGGCTACTGGGCCGGTCACATCCTCGGTGACCGGAACGCGGGTGGTGAGATCTCTCTGGCTCAGCTTGTACACGGCCTGCAGCAGGCTCATTACCGAGTTATTGAGCCTTTCATTTTCCTGTTGGGCTTTGGCCAGCTGCGCCACTCTCTCGTTGAGCATCTTATCGAACTCGGCGCCCAGGGTGGCGAGCTCATCACCTTCGCTCATTCCCGTGCGGGCGGTGAAGTCACCATCGTGCACTTTCTGTACGGTCTGAAAGACGTGGCGCACCGGTGACGCGATCGAGTAATAGGTCGCGAGACCCAGCAGCATGGCAATGACGAGGCCACCGATAAGCGCGCCGATAGTGATTTTGAAAAACTCCTGCTGAGTCATTTGAGACTGGGTAAGCAGCTCATTGGACTCAATCTGATCGAGCGCGGTGCTGGCAACGATGGCGTCCAGGAAGGGATCCGTCAGCGCCGGCAGGTCGTTACTTACGAAGAGGTTCAGGCGGCTTCGGTCCTGGGACTCCAAAATCGGCTTAATCTCACCGAACATGGCGTCGAGGTCAGAGAAGTAGGGCTGAATCACGTCGTTGACCAGTTCTCGGTCATCCGCGCTCAAACCGGCAATGTAGTTGGTCCAGCCCGTCCTGAAGTCACGTTCCCCGCGGCTGATGAAGTCGCGGGCATCGGCCCAGGTGGTGGTGCCCTGGTTGACCTTGTAGATCTCATCCATGACGTCGTTGCGAAATGTTTCCGCCAGCTGCACTAGATTCGAGCTGCCTTCCACCTTGGCCGACACCTGAGCGCCGGTATTGCTGGCGTTGATCTGCATCAGCAGGGCGATGACGCCAATGCCGATCAGAACCGCGCCCTGTACAGCAATCAGAAGCAGCAGCCGTGCGCTGATTCTGAGCCCGCCTAATGACAGTAACTTGTTCATGGTTGTCTCCTGAGAATCCTCATCTTCGACGACGGCTCGTCGGAATGATCGATCCGCCGTTCATCAATTCTGCATCACGCGCTGCCAGTCGTTGCGCGCCATGTTTCTGTAACCACCTTGGTCGAGATAGGTCAGGGCGACGAAATCCGAGCCCTGGTTGTCGTCGGTGAAGTCGAATTTGAGCCCGCCGAACTCAAAGGTGCGTCCACGCACGGCATTGAGAAAGTTTTCGCGGGTCACGGGCCCCTTAATCTGCTCCAAAGCGGCCAGCAGCAGTTTGCCGACGATGTAGCCTTCCAGGGACACGTATCCGAACTGATTGCCCAGCGCCTGGCGCGCTTCCCTCACGATGGGTAATTCGGAGTCAAGGGTGGGCACAACCTGGGTCATGATGACGCCGTCGCTGACCCCGAATTGCTTCAGTGCTTCTCTGAAGTTGTCGGCGCCGGTGAAGGAAACAGCGCTGATAATCCAATTTTCTCCTTTGTTGCGCGCGTATGCGGCAAAGCGGGCGATATTCGCGTACGCGCCCACCGTGACGATGAGCTGACACTTCGCGCCGGATGACGCTTCCCAGGCTTTGAGAGACTGATATCCGTCCCGTGCGTACAGCGTGTTTCGCTTGTAGACCCCCACCGGGCCCATGTTGTTGCGCGGCGGGTTCTCTCCCTCCATGGTCACCATGTCCT
>JBFIYQ010000040.1:0-12269 GCA_041605275.1 Gammaproteobacteria bacterium | reverse complement strand
CGAAATCCCCGCCGGGCTGCACCTGGGTTTCGCTCATGTAGCGGCGCACCTTGTCGATCACGGACCGCGGCACGAAGGTACCGCCGGCGTTCTCGAAAAACGCCAGCTTTTCCACGGCGGGAAACTGGGCGCGAACGAACTCGAGGTCCATGACCGGCTCAGATCCTTTCAAGGTGTTTTCTCCTGACTGTCGAAACGCAACCGCCGCCCCTCGCGGTTACGACGTACACAAAACGCTTCACGGATCTCCCGGGACGCCGTAGGACGGCGCGGCGGCGGGATCGAGCGCGCGGGTGACGTAGTCCCGCTTCTGCGGCGCGAACACCGACCAGACCCGGCGCAGCTCCTCGACGGGACTGTCGTGCCAGTCCACCCGCAGATCCACGGTGGGCCAGACGAGATTCTCCAACACCTTGAGTCCGGCGGAGCGCACGGCGCCTTCTTCCCCTCCGGAATTTTCGCCGGCCTCGAGGGCGAGCAGCAGGCGTTCCCCCAGCTCCGCTTTCGGGTTGGCTTCGAAAGCCGCCACCATGGCCGCCGGAACGCTCTCGTCTTTGAGCAAATTGCCCGCGGCGATGCAATGCCTGCCGCTGGCGACGGCGTTGCGACCGAGGGTTTTGCTGCCGGAGTGATGCGCGGTTTTGCCGTTTCCATCGACCACCGTGATCTGACGGTGCTCAGGATAAGCGCCGGCGTCCATCAGCATGGCCAGCACCCGGTCTGCCGGATAGCCACGAGAGAGCAGTTCGAGACCCAGGTCGCCGAGGGCCGGATCGGTGATGTTCTGGCTCGCCACCGCGCCGGCGCCGGCGCGCACCCAGGCGCATCGGCTGGCGACGCAAATACTGGACGAGGATACCGTGATGCCGAAGGCGCCGGTACGTTCACATTTTGCGGCCAGTGAGAAAGTCATCGGGTTTCGCTGTCAAAGGTCTAGATTGCCAAGCCCCTTGGCTAAAAAAAGGGGCGGGTATAGTAACCCGGATGGGGTGCGTCTCTGGAGGGCCGAAGCGTGAGCAATAGAGCGGCGGATCAGCAGTCGAAGGCGGGCAACGATGTGGTGACGGTGCGTCCCATCGCCGGCGATCGGCTACCGCAGGATCTGCCGTTTTTTCCGGGAATCTCCCGGGAATCTGCGGGCAGCCGCGGGATCTGCATGTACAAGGTGGTGATTCCGCCCGGGGCCGCGGCCGAGCCGCACCGCCACCTGAAGTTCGAAACGGCAATCTATGTGCTCAAGGGACGGGTGGAGACGCGCTACGGTGAGGGACTTAAGAAATCGGTCATCAACGAGGCGGGTGACTTCGTGTTTATTCCCCCGGATTTGCCCCACCAGCCAAGAAACCTGAGTGAAACGGAAGCGGCAGAGGCAATCGTCGCGCGCAACGACGCCAGCGAGTCAGAGACCGTGACGCCCTACGACCCAAAAGAATAAGAAAGGAAGATGATTCGCGTCAGAGACGCTTGCCGATGCGTTTGATGATCCCCGCGAGCCGACCCGCGCCGGCCATGCCGACCTTTTCCCTGGCCTTGGCCACCAGCCGGTGCGGCTTGTGTCCCCGCCGGTTCAAATCCTCCACGATCAGCGCGATCTCGTTCTCGGGACGGTTTTTCTTAAGAGAAAGGTAGAGAATCTCGAACTGGGTCTCGGACCAGAGGGTTTTTGTGTTGGTATAAACGCCTGCCACGGGGACGCTCCGAGTTGTCTACGGGTCCTCAGGAAAAGCGGACCGTTATAGAAAGAAAGCCGCAATCCGATCACCGGGATCGATTTTCACTTTCACCGATCAAAATTTTAGCAGCCGCATTGCGCGCGGGGCGCGCCCGTTTGCAAGACTTTTTGCCGACCTCGTCACGAATCCGAAACTCGATCCGCGCTTTTAATTCCGAATGGCCTTTAGCCCTTCCCGTGGGTCCGTTCCGAGGGGTCGGCCGGAGAGCCGTACTCGCCGGACGGTGGTCGTTGGAGCGCCAGAGCATGCTTTAAGCCCTGGACCTTCGGTCCCGGTAATCTCGGGGCGACGGGCTGAAGCGAAGGGAGACCGCATCGGGCGGGAACCCTGGAAAAAGGTAGACGGCAGCTGGCCGCGCGCTTACAAGGCCTGTCTACCCGTCTACCGGGAAACAATACTCCATTCGAGTAAACCGGCCGCGGAATGACTCCACCACAGGAACCCAGTGACCGGCGGGTCGATCGTGACCTTCGCCGATGATCTCCGCCATCAGCGCGGCCAGCTCGGTGAGGTCCTGTTCCTTCATGCCGAATCGGGTCATCTCCTGGGAGCCCATACGCACGCCGCTGGCGGCGGCGAAGCCTGGGTCGTCGTGATAGGCCTGCGGGTTGGTGATGATGTTGTTCTTTTCCAGCAGGTCGGAAAGGTACTCCCCCTTGGCCCGGGCGCCGCGCAGCAGCACCTGGTGGGTCTGGGTAAAGTCGTTTGCGGGATCGCCTTCCAGGCTCAATCCGAGATCGCTGAGCGCGCGGGCGAAGGCGCGAGCGTTGGCGATCACTTGGCGCTGGTACGCATGCTTGAAGTGGAGCATCTCGTAGGTCGCGCCAAGCAGTCCCAGAAGGGTGCCCAGGTGGTGGTTGCTTACGTGCCCCGGAAAAGCCCTCGACTCCACGTGACGCCACAGCTCTTCGAACGGCGAGCCGTGCTCGATATTGCCCAGCACCACGCCCCGCTGCGGTCCGAAGAAAGTTTTGTGGGTGGAGCCGGTGACGATATCGGCGCCTTCGGCGAAGGGATCCTGAAAGTGCTCGCCCAGAAGTCCGAGCACGTGGGCGCCGTCGTACATGATCAAGGGGCGCCTCGGGTTGTCCTTGCCGAACTCCTGGTGAACGAACTCGGCGATCTCGCGCACCGGCTCGGTTTGAATAATTACGCTGCGTCCAAAGACGATGAGCTCCGGGATGGTTCTTTGGATGAGCGCCTTGGTTGCCTCGACGTCGATACGGTGGGGGTTCTCTCGTTGAAACGGAAAGTGCTCAACGGCCGGGCGCATGGTGCGCGGATCGACGTCGACGTAGTTCTTCAGCGCGCCCATTACCTGCGCACTCAGGTGGCCGCCCTTGTTCAGGTCGTGCACCAAAACCCGCGAGATAAGGCTGTGATGGGCAGCCGTTCGATGGCGGTTGCGAAACTGCTTGAGCGCATCGTAGACGGTGTCATTGGCCATCTGTCCGCTGATGACCCGCGGCTCGACGCGATTGCAGTTAAAGAAGGTCGCAAGCGCCGACTTGAGCTCCTCTTCCCGATCCATGATGAAACCCGTGCCCTTGTAGTAGCGCACATCGGGGGCGTTCGGGCCGAGGGCTTTGAGCGCCTTGTGCTCGTTATAGCGGCTTGCCGGATCCATGACACAGAGTCGGTCGACGAAAGCGGAGGTGGTCTGTTCCGAAGGAATGAGATTGATGCACTCCGTGCGCCGCCAGTGGGTATTGGCCTCCGCGTCCTTCATCAGGCGGGCGCCGTGCTGCATCAGATCCTCGCCTTCGACCCGCGGCGTTGTCCTCGGAGCTTCGAAGCCGGTGTAGGCGCGGGCGTAGGGCGCCGACGGCCAGACGTTTTTCTCCACCAGCTCCGCCTCAAAGCGCTTGCCGCGGTCGTCCTCGATTTCCAGTTTCACCGGCCGGTCGCTGCGGTAGCGGATCTCCGCGTCCAGCAGGGCAAGACCGATGGGGCGCATGTCATGCTCTTCCGAGGGAAGCGCACTGATTGCGCTTTCGTAGAAACGCGCGTAGGGCACGCTGGTGCCCGAGGTGACATAACCGACGTGTTTCCCGTCCTTGTGAACCCGGTAACCGGCGCGCAGCGGTTTTCTGCCGCCGAACACAGCCAGCGGTTGAACCAGCCGCTTGAGCAGTCGCTTGTTCACGTCTGACTCTATTTCTCCCCGCCGGATCCGGATGTACTCCTCGCGCTGCTGGTGCAGCGCCTCTTTGCCGATGAAGTCGTGGCTGTCGTGGGCCGAGACGGCGAAACGCGCCAGGTGGTTGGCGAAAACCGGAATCTCGTTGCCTTCCGCGTCCTCGCCGAGCTCGTGACCGTAAAGCGGCAGTCCGGCCTCCAGGCGCAGCGAGTCCCGCGCGCCCAGCCCCACCGGTTGCGCACCGTGGTCCACCAGCTTCTGCCACAGCGTCTCGGTGTAGTCCCGCGGCGGGAACAGTTCGAAGCAGACCGACTCTCCGGTATACCCGGTGCGGGCAACGATGATGTCGTTGCCGTCTATTCGAACCCGGCCAAGCTGATTGCGCTTGTTCTCCGGAAGGGCGGACTTGTCCACCAGCTTCTCTAATATGGAAGACGCGTTGGGTCCCTGAAGCGAAATCATGCAAAGCTGCTCGCTGATGTTCGTCATCTCGAGGTTTTCGCGATGATTGTGCTTCTCCAGCCACTGCCAGTCTTTGTCACGGTTGGCCGCGTTTACCACCAGCAGGAAATCTTCTTCGCCCAGCTTATAAAGATACGCGTCGTCCACCGCGCCACCCGTAGGCGTCGCGATAAAGGTGTAATGAGCGTGCCCCGGCTCCAGCGCGTAGACGTTGTTGCTGAGCACGTGATTGAGAAACTCTTCAGCGCCTTTGCCTCGCACGCTGAAGCGGCCCATATGAGAAACGTCGAAGAGTCCGGCGTTACGCCGAGTGGCCAGGTGTTCCTTGATAATTCCGGTAGCGTACTGGACCGGCATATCCCAGCCGCCGAAAGGGACCATCTTGGCGTCATGGCTGACGTGCCACTGGTGAAGCACCGTCTTGAGAAGATTTTCCCGCTTATCCGTCATCTTTCTAATTCCTCTTTGAGCATCTCCGCGTGGCTCGATGAAAGTGCCTCAGGATGCCTTTAAGAATTCTTCGTAATCTTTTGTCACGTCCTCGACCGCCGCCTCGTAAAGCTGTCGGCCGGCGTCGACGCTGGCAAGAGAAGGATCCGATCCGATACGCCCGTCGGGAAAACGGCTGCGATAATCGTCGGCGTCGTAGATCGGGCCCGTGGGCGCCAGCTTTGGCGCCATTTCGACTGACTTCACCGCGTCGGGGTAGGCAAAATAAGTGAGCGATACTTCCGAAGGCGTCGCGTGACCGCCCTCGGAGCTGCCGAACAGTTTTGCCGACAGCTCTTTCACGCCCGGCGCCATGTACCAGCTGCTGAGCTTGCAGCGCACGATCGGACGATTGTTTTCGCCGCTGAAACTTTTTTCCGCGTAGATTTCCGAAAATGCCGCGGAAACGGTGGCGATATTGCCGCCGTGCCCGTTGAGAAAATAGCAGCGCTCGAACCCGTGGCGGGCAAGCGACTGGACCACGTCCCGAACCACTGCCACCAGCGTCGAGGGCCTTAAGCTAACCGAGCCCGGAAATCCCAAATGATGCTGAGCCATGCCGATGCTCAAAGTCGGCGCCACCAGCGCGCCGATTTTATCGCCTACGCCCCGCGCGATGACTTCGGGGCAAATGGCGTCGGTGCCGATGAGACCGTTGGGGCCGTGCTGCTCGGTAGAGCCGATGGGAACGATGACGCCTTTGGAGCGTTCGAGATAGCGCTCGATTTCCTGCCAGGTGCAAAGGTGAAGCAACATGTCGCCTTCCGTTGGGCGCCGCCCCTTTTCTCGACAGGTCCCGCGAGACGGAACGCGCCGCGGATGCCGCCGGTGGAGCTGGCCCCTTTGTTAAGATGGGGACCGATGAAACTGTCACAGGGACCGAGGATTTACAACCGTGGGCGCGGCGCGTACTCGGCTGAATAACGCCGTCAAGAGCGAGGACTTCAGCGTCTGGCCTCCGGAGCAGCCGTGGCCCAAGGTGACGCTGGAGCTGCCCGATCCGCTTTGGGTTTTCGGCTACGGATCCCTGATGTGGAAACCGGGATTTCCGCCGGCGGAATCAAAAATCGCCAGGCTGTACGGTTATCACCGCGGGCTGTGCATCTGGTCCTGGGTCTATCGCGGCACCGAGCGCAAGCCGGGGCTGGTGCTGGGACTGGGCAGCGGCGGTTCCTGTCTGGGCGTGGCCCACCGGGTGCGAAACGAGGACCGGGACGTGGCCGCTGCCTACCTTTATAAGCGGGAGATGGTCACCGCGGTCTATGTTCCCGTGGTTAAAGACATCCGGCTGGACGACGGACGCAAGGTGCCGGCGCTCACGTTCGTCGCCGATCATCAGCACGAGCAGTACGCCGGGGACCTGACCCCGGAAGAAGCGGCGGCCATCGTTCAGCGGGCGCGCGGGCACAGCGGCGCGAACGTCGATTACGTGGCCAGCACCTGCGCGTGCCTGGATAAGCTCGGTATACCCTGCCGCCGGCTCCACCGCGTCAACGCGCTTCTCGGCGGAGAATAACGAGCGCCGATAGGTCTCAGGCGCGCCTGATCGCCCGCCGGGTGACCCGGTGAAAACGAATCCCTAGAAGAATCATGGCGCAAAGCGTGCTGGCCAGCACCGCCGTCATCAATCCCGGCGCGCCCATCTCTTCGACCACGCCGAGCACGTAGCCGGTGGGAATCATCACCCCCCAGAAGGACAACAAATAAAGAAAGGTGGCCGGCCAGACGTCGGACGCGCCGCGAAGCGCACCCATCAGCACCCCCTGGGCGCCGTCCGGGAGCAGCACGAAGGCGGCCACCAGCACGGTGGGCGCGGCCACCGCGGCCACCGCCACCTCGTCGGTATAAATGGCGGTGAGCCAGTCCGATGCGGTGAAAAAGAGAATTCCGACGGCGATCAGAAACGCCGATGCGATTCCCACTGATGTCCATCCGGCGAGTCGAACGCCTTCGGGATCTCGGCGGCCTACCGCATTGCCCACGCGCACGCTGGCGGCGGTGGCAAAACCCAGCGCGCACATGAACACCAGCGAGATGAGATTCATGGCGATCATGTAACCGGCCACCTGAACCGCGCCAAGCAAGCCGGCGAACAAGGTCATGGTGGAGAAGGCGCTGGTTTCGAGGCCGTGGGCGATCCCCAGGGGATAACCGATGCGGCGAAACCGCCGGGCGAACGAGCGCAAATCGGGTATCGCCCCGCGCAAACCGTAGCGAACGTGATCGACCCGCAGCAAAACGTATCCAGCGGCGAGAAAGAACATGCACCAGCGCACGATGGTGGTGGCAAGCGCCGCGCCCTCTCCGCCACCGGGGGAGAAACCCCAGTGGCCGAAAATCATCAGCCAGTTCAAGAACAGGTTAAGAATGTTGGCGGCGATCATCACGATCATTCCCGGCACAGGCCGATCGATGCCTTCCAGGAAAAAAACCGTGGCGGTGTAAAGAAACATGCCGGGCAAGCCCCAGCCGAAGATCACCAGCACGCGGCCGGCGCCTTCGGCCAGCGCCGGGTCCTGGCCGGTGGCAAGCAAAAAGGTTTCGCCCGCGTAGCAAAGGGCCGCCAGCACGGCGCCGTAACCCGCAGCGTGAATCAGCGCCACCCGCAGGACCCGGCCGGCGATGTGACTTTCTCCTGCGCCTTCCGCCTGGGCGGTGAGCACCGCGGTGCCCATCAGCAGGCCGATGCCGATGAGCAGCATGAAGACGTGAGGCGCCATGGCCAGGCCGTAGTGGGCCAGAGCAACGGCCCCGAAGTGACCGGTCATGGCGGTGTCCACGGCCACGAGCAGAAGTATCCCTACCCGCGCAAACATGACCGGCACCGCCAGCGACAGCGTGCGCGACATGTGCTCGCCCAGCCCCGACGGTGGCGGCCGGGGCGGCGTGAAGACTTCAGTATGGGCCAAGTGGATCCTTATCTCGGAAGAAAAGGCGCGCGCTCGTTATCGTTTTTCGCCGCCCGCGCCACCATAATCGCGCGCGTCAATTCCCGCAATGCCAAACCCCGTATACTGTCCCGGCGGGGCCATGCGCGGCGCCGCCGGGAGGCGACACCCTTGAATCAGCGCGTACCCGACCTTGTGCAGCGACTGCGCCGCCTGCTGTGCTATGTGGGAATTCACGATTTCCGAATTCTGGAGGTGAAATTCGGCTTTGGCGTGGGCAGCCGCATAGAGAAGGTGGAATGCCGCCGCTGCGGCCTGGTCACCACCCGACGATCTGACTGATCCTTTGATCAGAACCCATCCCGGAGTTAGCGAGCTTGGATAAGACCAGGCAAAAACAGACTTGGTGAGCGGAGTTTACACGGCGGTAAGTGAGCCTTTTGAGCGTGGTCTTAATGCCGTTAGGCTAAGCGCGGCAATTTCGAGATAAGTTCTAATGAAAGCGGGCGCCGATCGACTCCTCGGTCGAAGCCGGCTGCGTTTCCGCCCCGTTAACCTCTTCAATGTTCCACTGGCGCTTGGCGAACGCCGGGTAAACCTCGGCGATTTCCCGTCCAACACGTCCGCGGAGCAGCGCAAGCTCGGCTTCGCTGGGCGTCGGCGTTTCCGGCGGCGCGTCCGGCGCGTCGAAGTCGAAGCCGGTGTTGCTTCGAACCGAGTCCAGGTCCTCTCCGGGATGCACGGTCAACAGGCGAAAACGGCGTGCCTCGCGACTGAAGGCGAAAACGCAGCGGTTGGTGACCAGCGCGTAAGGACCTCCCGGGCGGTATACGCCCTCGGGGCTCACCCCGGGCGCGCTGATAAAGTCGACCTTGGGCACCATCACCCGGGGGGAATGCTCCAGGCTGAAGAGGATGACCCGCGGCACCAGGAAATAGAGATAGCTGGACCCGAAGGATCCCGGAAAGCGCGCCTTTGGCTGGCGGTAATCGCCCACGCCCACCAGGTTGATGTTGGCTTCGCCGTCGATCTGCGCGCCGCCAAGAAAAAACGCGTCAATGCGGCCCTGAGCGGCGCAGTCGAATAATTCCCTGCCGCCGTCGGTGAAGGCGTTGTGGCGCCGGCTGCCAAGAAGCGACACCCGCAGGCTGCCCTGGGATCGCGCCCTGGCAAGCAGCGCCGCGGCCCCCGGCACCGGGGACGCGGCGCCCACCGCCACGTGCCCGAGCCCATCGAGCATGGTGGCGATGGTCACGATGAGCAGCTCTTCAAGCCGATACATCGAGATCGCTCCGCGACGCGTTGATGAAAGTTTCCACATAATTTTGAAAGCCGTCTTCTGTGGCCGCGAGCGCCACGTAGTCTTTCAGGTGTTGGGCGTCGGGCGGGTAATACCCTTTGAGCCCCACCGGCCAGGCGCCGCGGGGCGCTTGCGCGATAGCGCTGATGTAAAGAGAAGGGATCGTGCCGGCGGCGTAACGATCGTCGGAAAGCAGATCGTCGTCGCTGATTTCCTCGACGCTGACCAGCGTTTGTCTTGACGCGTGGGCCATGAGCATGAGCTCGCGGCGCACGCCGATCCAAATGTTGCCGGCGCGATCCGCGAGGGCGGCGTGAAACAGCGCGACGTCCGGACGGATGGCGGGCAACACCACCAGGCGATCGTCATCGCCGAACGGGTTGCCTATGGTCTTCCAGTCATCGCGGTGAACGAGCACGTCGCTACCGAGAATGCCTCTGAGCGGCATGAACGGGATGCCTTTCTCCGCAGCCTGGAGTCCGGCGTGTATCGCCGGGCAGGTGGAGTCCCGCATGCGAATTTGCGCGGACTTGATCGCTTGGATAAAGCGGGGCGCGGGACCGTACTCGCCCAGAGTGAGCGCCGCCGTTTCAACCGCGGCAACGCATCCCGCGCCGATGAGCATGTCCCCCTGAAACCCCACCTGCGGTACTCCAAGCAGATCCAAAGCGCGCGCGCCGCGGCGGATGAGGGCGCGGACAACCGCCATGGCGCAGCCGGAATAATCCGGAGGAACGGCCACGCGGCTGCCGTCCGGAATTTGTCCGGCCAGATCGTCGACGCTGTCCAAGAATTCGGTCATGAGCTCGATTCGCGCTCAGGTCATCTCGGGCCTGTGGCCAGTATACCCGGCGCGTTTATGCGCGTTGACCGTCGGTCGTAGCGCCATCGGTCGTCATCGCTTAGCATGCCGGCTCCCGCAACTCCCGATCGTTTGCAGCGGCACCGACACCGGCGTGATTCAGCACTCGTCTTCATCTTCATTGCCGACCGCGGGCGCTTTATGAGCGCTCCCGCCGCCACTGTCTCAGCCCGGGAAAATCATCGTCACGGCATTTACTGGATGCTGCTGACCATGTTCCTTTTTGTCAGCATGGACACGGTGGCCAAATACCTGACCGCCAGCTACCCGGTGCATCAGGTCGTATGGGCGCGCTACATGTTTCACGTGCTGCTGCTGTTCGCCTGGCTCGGTTCGAGAGCACCCTCGGTGCTGCGCACCCGTCGGCTCGGGCTTCAGCTGGGACGATCGCTTCTACTGCTGCTCACCACTTTCTTTTTCTTCACCGCGCTGAGCTTCATGGCGCTGGTGGACGCCAGCGTGATCATGTTTATCGGTCCCATTGTGCTCACTGTGCTGGCCGCGCTGATCCTGCGCGAGCACGTGGGGGCGAGACGCTGGAGCGGCGTCATCATCGGATTCATCGGCACCCTGATCGTGATCCGCCCGGGGACTTCGATGGTGCAGCCGGCCGCGGTGTTCGCCGTCGCCGCGGCCTGCTGTTACGCGGTGTACCAGATCACCACCCGACAGCTGAGTCACTACGACGCGCCTCTGACCACGCTCTCTTACACCGCGCTGGTGGGGGCGCTGTTCAGCTCATTCGCCGCGCCTTTCGGCTGGGTCTGGCCGGACGCTTTAGGCTGGGCACTGATGGCTCTGGTGGGACTTATCGGCGGTCTCGGTCACTTCTGCGTGATCAAGGCCTTTCAGGCGGCGCCCGCCGCCGTGGTCGCCCCCTTCGGTTACACCAGCATCGTCTGGTCCACGAGCTTTGGCTTCGTCATCTTCGCCGATCTGCCGGACTTATGGACGATCGTCGGTGGAGCCATCATCATCGGCAGCGGTATCTACATTCTCCACCGCGAGCGCGTGCGCGGCGGCGGCGCCCGGCCGCGCTAAACCAGGCGCTGATTAAAACAATTCACTTACATAAAGAGGTAACGACCCATGGCCGAATCAGAGACGGCATTGATCGTCGGCGCCGGCGCGGGCCTGAGCGCGTCGCTGGCGAGACTGTTCGCCGCCGAGGGCATGGAGGTTGCGCTGGCGGCGCGAAAGATCGACAAGCTCAAAACCCTTGCCGACGAATCAAGCGCGCGCTGCTATCCGTGCGATGCGGGAGACCCCGGCCAGGTGAACTCACTATTCGAGGGCGTTGTCGCCGATTTGGGCGTGCCCGACGTGGTGGTTTACAACCCGAGCCGCCGGATGCGCGCGCCTTTGGTGGAGCTGGACCCGGCCGAAGTGGAGAAGGCCATCCGCATCACCTGTTACGGCGGTTTCCTGGTGGGCCAGGCGGCGGCGAAGCTGATGCTCGAGCGCGGCAGCGGCAGCATTCTTTTTACCGGCGCCTCGGCCAGCGTCAAGGGCTATCCCCAGTCGGCCACCTTCGCCATGGGCAAATTCGGTCTCCGCGGTCTGGCCCAGAGCATGGCCCGGGAGCTGGCGCCCAAAAATATCCACGTGGCGCATTTCGTCATCGACGGCGGCATTCGCGGTCCGGGACACCCGCGCAAAGGCGACGACGCGCAACTGGATCCCGACGCCATCGCCCGCACCTACCTTCACGCTCACCGCCAGCACCGCAGCGCCTGGACCTGGGAGTTCGAGCTGAGACCCTGGGTTGAAACATTCTGATTGCGGTAGCGGTCTGACACCATTAGAGGGGCGTTCTCCCACAGGCCTCGCGGATCTGTTTGTTGGCAACAGGACCGCTGAACACGGAACATCGGGCTTTATCGCGGGTTCCCGTCGACGATCTCCCGGGGATCCGGGATTCAACGCACCTTGAAGAAATGGGAAACGCGGCATGAAACTTAATCATCGATTCTTTTCACTCAGTCTTCTGTTTGGATCCGGCCTGCTCGCCTTTGCAACAATCTTCGGCGCCGTTTCCGCGCAGCAGTCCAGCGACGTGGAGATGAGCGAGATCAGCGGCGACCAGAAGGCGCCGCGGCGGCACTTCCGGCTGCGCGAGCCCGCCAGTCTTGCGCCCGGAGAAGCGACGCACATTTACGAGATCGCGTTGAAGTCGCTGTCGGCCGGCTACGCGCGTTCCGGGGTTCCGGGCGCCGAGGCCTACTCGGGCTGGCGGCGGTACAACAGCGTGCCGTATCTTTCTTCCACCCACGGCAATCACTACATTAACAACTACGCCAACGAAACGGCTCGCGCCTACGGCAGCGGCAAGCGGCTTCCCGTGGGCTCGGTCATCGCCAAGGACAGCTTCTCGGTGACGGAAACCGGCGGCATT
>JBFIYQ010000039.1:0-12332 GCA_041605275.1 Gammaproteobacteria bacterium | reverse complement strand
TCGGCTCGCTGCCGCCGAGCTGCAAAGCCAGCGGATGCTCCCTGGGGTGAAAGCGAAGGAAGCGCTGTCGGTCACCGTGGAGCAGGGCGCCGGTGGTGATCATCTCGGTGTAGAGCAGGGTGCGCCTGGAGATGAGCCGCAATAAGTAGCGCAGATGCCGGTCGGTGACGTCCATCATCGGCGCCACCGAAAATTTACGGGACTGAATACGGTTCATTTTCATGAAAAATTCATTACTGCCAGACGTCCGCGGACGACGTGCGAGCAAACTTGAGCCAAGTTGAGGGATCCAGCCTCGCAGGGCACAAAACGGGATTCTAATACGACCGCTCGCGGCGGTGAAATCGCCGGGATTTCTGCCAATTTTGCTTCGACCGAAGGGCCCCCATAGGCGCTTTACGTTGTTGCGCTCGGGGCCGTCGACTACTTTCTAACCTAATCTCAACTTTTCGGTGCCGGCAGGGCCTGCCGTCATGGCGGCTATCGACGCATGCTCCGCTCGCCCCATTACCAAGGAATCCAAAATGAGAATACTTTTAGTACTCATCGTCAGCCTGTCGCTCGCCGGGTGCGCAGCGACTCAAAACAAACCCGTAGACTCTGCAACCCTTGCCGGATTCAAGGGAAAGACCCTGATTCTGGTGAAGCGTGAGAGCCCGAGCTTCGTTGCCATGACATCCAACAAGGGTATGTTCGCCGTTGTCGGTGTCGCGGCTGCCGCATCAGCCGGGAATGAGCTGGTGAAGCAGAAAAACATCGTCGATCCGGCGATGACCATCGCCAGCTCCCTGGGACAGACTCTGAAGTCCCGCCACGAAATGAGGCTCGCTGGAAAAACTTCTGCGGTCTCTGCTTCAGGTGATCTGAACGAAATCGTCGAAATGTCGGGCCGTAATGACTATGCGCTGGACATCGTGACCACCGGCTGGAGCTACATCTACGACGGTTTCAAGTTCTCCGATTACTTCGTCGGATATTCGGCGAATCTGCGACTGATTGACGTCCGCACATCGGAGGTCGTTTCCACTGGCTTTTGCGCTTACGACCCGAAGAAAGCCGGCAAGACGGCGGTGACCCACGATACGCTGATGAAGAACAACGCCGCGTACATCAAGCAGGAGCTCGCCGACGCGGCGAGATTCTGCACCCAGCAGTTCATCGCCGGATTGTTTTAACCCAAGCAACGGGCGGGTATTCAAACACCCGCGAATCGCAAGAGTAATTTCCGCAAAAGTTTAGCCGGTCAAGGGATTGACCGGTGCGGATGCCCCATTGTCGGGTCGCGTTGACATAACGCGGCGGCGACAATGGGGCGATGAAGGCTCCGCAGCGCATCGACCACGAGACGACCGGCATGCTGCTGGGGTTTCTGGGCGTTGCCGGGTTCAGCCTCACCCTCCCGGTGACCCGCCACGCGGTGGAGTACTTCTCGCCGGTGTTCATCGGCTGCGGCCGCGGCTTCGTCGCCGCCGTGGCGGCGCTGGCTTACCTTTTGCTCACGCGAAGCCCGGTGCCGTCCCGACGGGATCTTTTCGGTCTGGCGGTGGTGGCCGCGGGGGTGGTGTTCGGCTTTCCGCTAATGAGCGCTTACGCCATGCTCCACGTGCCGTCGGCCCACGGCGCGGTGATGTTGGGAATACTTCCGCTCGCCACCGCCTTCGTCGGCACGCTGATCGCTGGTGAACGGCCGTCGATCCCCTTCTGGCTTGCGGGCGTCGTCGGCGCTGGCGCCGTGATCGTGTTTGCCCTGATCCAGAACGACGCCGGCGGGCTGCACCTGGCGGACCTGGCGCTGCTGGGGGCGGTGGGGGCCGCCGCCGTCGGTTACGCCGAAGGCGCGCGCCTGTCGCGAACGCTCGGCGGATGGCAGGTAATCTGCTGGGCGCTGGTGCTCTCGCTGCCGCTGCTGGCGCTGCCCACGGCCTACGAAGTGTTTCGTCTCGACCTGCGCGCGCCGACCTTGGCCGCCTGGAGCGGGTTTCTTTACCTAAGCCTGGTCAGCCAGTTCTTCGCCTTTTTCTTCTGGTACCGCGGGCTCGCGCTGGGCGGCATCGCGCGGGTGAGCCAGGTGCAGCTGCTGCAGATTTTCCTTACCCTGTTCGCCTCGGCGCTGATGCTGAAGGAGACGGTGGACGCCACTACCATCGCCTTCTCTGTGTTCGTGGTAGCGACGGTGGCGGTGAGCCGAAAGATGCCGGTGCGACGGCTGGCTTGAACGTTGTTGTTAAGATGCGGGCTTTACCGCGGAATTACTTCTGTATCGTCATTCCCGCTTGCGCGGGGATGACGATGGAGTTGTAGGAGGACGTTCCGGCGCAATACGCTTCGCTATTGCGCCCTACATCTATGCCTGCTGCGGCCGGGGTGGTTTGTTTCACTGGATTCCCGCTTGCGCGGGGATGACGGTGGGGGCGAAAGCGGAAGACACGTGGGTATTTCAATGTTGGTGGAGATTCTTATATATGCCTTCCTTTGACGTGGTGTCCGAGCTCGACATGCACGAGGTCAACAACGCGGTGGATCAGGCCAACCGCGAGGTGGCGACGCGCTTCGACTTCAAGGGCACGGATTCGAAATTCAATCGCGAAGAGACTGTGGTGACGCTGCAGTCCGAGTCGGACTTTCAGCTCGGGCAGATGCTGGACATCCTGCGCGGCAAATTGAACCGTCGCGGGATCGATCTCGCCTGCCTCAAAGTCGATGAGCCCGAGCAGAGCGGCAGGCAGGCGAAGCAGGTGGTAACGCTGCGTCAGGGAATCGAAACGGACCTGGCAAAAAAGATGGTCAAAATGATCAAAGACAAGAAGCTCAAGGTGCAGGCGCAGATCCAGGGCGAGAAGGTGCGCGTGAGCGGGAAGAAGAAGGACGATCTTCAGCAGGTCATCTCGATGCTCAAAGCCGCGGATATCGAAATGCCGCTGCAGTTCACCAATTTCAGAGACTGAAGCGCCGGCTGCGGACTCCGGGATATTTTTTTCGACTCCAGAGGCGGGACGGGAAGAACCGATGCCGCTGTGAAGTGACGCGAAAATTTCTCCGTCGATCCAATTCAAGTGAAAAGATTTAATGTGTTCCGGCCTTCGGACGGAACCGTTTGTCTACTGGATTCCCGCTTTCGCCGGAATGACGATGCAGTTGTAGGAACGCCCTTGCGCGCGAATCGGCCAGCGTCGACAGAACGGTATCGTAATTGATACTCGTTGCGGGTCGTGGTTACGCCGAGCGCCTGTGGGAGCGGGCTTCCCCGCGAATTGGCGCAAAGTTTGGTTGAAGAATTTGTCTACTGGATTCCCGCTTGCGCGGGAATGACGGTGAAGTGGTAGGCCCGACCGCGATTATCGGAACGCAGACCACTGCAGAGAACCAGCCGTTTTCCAGGAACGTGCGCGGCCATAAACAAGAGGCAAGCAGTATTTCATGAAAGCCGATTACTGGCACAAGCGCTGGGAAGAGAAGAACATCCCCTTTCACGAGGGCCGGGTTAATGGCTACCTGAAAATCTATTTCGAGCGCCTTCAGTGCAAGCCCGGCGAGCGCGTGTTCGTGCCGCTCTGCGGCAAGGCGCTGGATATAAGATGGATCTGCGATCAGGGCTGCGAGGTGCTGGGCGTGGAGCTGAGCCCCATCGCGGTGACGGAGTACTTCAACGAAAACGAAATCGAGTACCGCTGCTCGCGGGAAAGCCCGTTCGACGTTTTCAGCGGGGGCGGCGCGACGCTGCTGTGCGGTGACATGTTCGACATGGACCCCGCCCATTTCGAGGGCGTCAAAGCAATTTACGATCGGGCGGCATACATTGCCTTCGATCCGGAGCAGCGCCGGCGCTACGCCGAGTTCTTCTGCGCCATGCTGCCGAAAGCCGCGCCGGTTCTGTTGCTGACGCTCGAGTACCCGCCGAATATTATGGACGGGCCGCCTTTCTCAGTGGGGGAGGCGGAGGTGCGCGAGCGCTTCGCCTCGCGCTACCATGTGGAGCACCTGGAAACCCGGGACATCATTGATAAACAGCCGCATTTCCAGCAGAAGGGCCTGACCCAGCTGCTGGCCCATGCGTTCGTTCTGACCGATCGTTAGCGTAAAAAGACCGACATCCGAGAACGTGAGCTTCCCCCTCGTCTACCACCCCCATTACGGCGCAACGCTTCCAACGGGGCACCGCTTTCCCATGGGCAAGTTTCGCCGGCTGTTCGAGCTGCTGCTGGAGTCGGCGCTCGTTGGGCCTGAGCACGTGCACCAGCCGGAGCCGGCGGAAAGAGCCTGGCTCGAGCTCGCGCACACGCCGCAGTACGTGGAAGGCGTTTTCAGCCAAAGCCTGGACGAGGCCAGCGTGCGGCGCATCGGTTTGCCGATGGGAGAAACGGTGGTGAGGCGGAGCCGGGCCGCGGTCGGCGGCACCGTGCTTGCCGCGCGCCTGGCGCTTCAACACGGCTTCGCCTGCAATACCGCCGGCGGCAGCCACCACGCCTTTTCCGACCACGGCGCGGGCTACTGCGTGTTCAACGACGTGGCGGTGGCGGCCCGGGTGCTGCTGGACGAAGGCCGGGTGAAGCGCGTGCTCATTGTCGATCTGGACGTGCACCAGGGCGACGGCACCGCGGAGATCTTCGCCGACGACCCCGGGGCGTTCACTTTTTCCATCCACTGCGCGGAGAACTTTCCCAGGACCAAGCAGACGAGCGACCGCGACGTGGCGCTTCCCGCCGGCACCGGCGACGATGAGTACCTCGCCGTTCTCGAAGCCGAGCTTTCCGAGCTGCTTCCGGCCTACGCCCCCGATCTGGTGATCTACAACGCCGGCGTGGATCCCCACCGCGACGACCGCCTGGGCAAGCTTGCCTTGAGCGACGAAGGCCTGGCCGCGCGGGAACGCGCGGTATTGAGCCTATGCCGCAAAGCGGGGCTACCGATCGCCTGCGTGGTGGGCGGCGGCTACGACATGGACGCGGACGTGATCGCGAAGCGACACATGATCCTGCATCGCGAGGCCAGGCGAATGTCCGAGCAAGGCTATTTGTGGCAGGAACCGCGCGCTACCAGCGAAACTTCCCCCACAGCTCCGGGTGAGCCCAGTGTCTCGGGCTGAGCCAGTCGGGGGTTTGCTTGTAGCTGGCAATGTCGAAGCCGTAAAGGCGCGCCCGATTACCTTCCTGGTCCAAACGACTGAGCAGGGTGAGCCCAAAGCCGGAGAGCTCTGCGTCTGACCAGGTTGTTTCACCGCCACTTTCTTTTCCGGATTCGATAACAACGCAAAGTCGCCGCGCGAGCACGTCGCGCAGACGCGCGATGACGGCGCTGCCGGTGGCGCTGTCCACACGTTCCAGGTATCCCGCCACCAGCGCGAAGTCGTAGCGCTGCTCGCTTGGAAGCGACAGCAGTCGTTTCGCCGCGACGTTCGTTTGAACGATATCCAGCGCGCAGTGGTTTTCCGCGTCTGCGTAGTCGCGCAACAGATGCGCGGCGTCTCCGCCCACTGCGAGCAGCCGTTGCGGCCGCCACGCCTTCAGCTGCCGCGTTAAGGGATCATCTGTCCCGCTCATTCAGTTCTCCGCCGTTGACCTGCGCGGCGCCGATTCGCGTCGGTTTGAATTCGCGCGCGGCGACGTTGCCAGCTTTTCGCCATATTTGCTCTCCGCTTGGCCACCGGCCGCCGCCAATGCGCCCATCGTTGCGGTATTTACTTCCATCTGCAAGGCGGCACCGAGTCGGGTCGCACGAAGCTTGAGGAGAACAAAGATGGCGAATTCCAATCGCACACTGTGTCTCGGGGAAACGCAGGTCGCGCAGCTCGCCTGCGATCTCGGCAGCCGCCGGGCGGCGCTGGATCGCTTTACCGTCTACGGCAACGGCGGCTACCAGGCGCGGGCCATCGCCGCGTCCATACGTGAGATGGTGAAAACGGTGAAGGTGACGGTGCCGTTTCGCACCGGAAGCCACGCGCTGGAAAGCCACTTCCGGCGCGATCTGGTGGAGCTTGCCGATGCGCTCAGAGACATCGATGCCGTGAGTATTGACATCGAAGCCCACACCGATGCGCGCGGCAGCCGGCGATTCAATCGCAAGCTGGCGTTCGAGCGGGCGCGCACGGTGCAGCACGTATTTTTGAGCCGCGGAGTGCCGATTCGCAGGATCACGGCGCGCGCCATGGGCGTCGAGGGCGCGAGATACCCCAAAGGCGATCGAGGCGGCTATGCCTTCGACCGGCAAACCGTGGTGCGTTTTGACTTCGAGGAGGCGGACACGTGAGCAGCAAGCAACCCTTGAATGACACCTGGCTGTTCTGGGACGCGGAGCGCATCGACGACTTTCCCCACGCATCGGACGACGACTACGGGCGCACGGCAAACCATCGCGACAACGAGAGCGATGAGCAAGAGTCGTCACAACTGGCCCTGGTCGAGAATCTGCTGCTGTGTGTTGGCGGAATTTCCGCGGCCATGGCGGGGATGGGCCTGGTCATTCTCATCGGCAGCTTTCTCTCCGCCTACTCGGCCCTCAACGGGCCACTGGCCGGAGAGGAAGCAGTAGCGCCGACGCAAACGTACTTAAGCCTTCAGCGCCCGGCGCCGGAAGCGCAGATGCCCCCGCCGCCGTCTATAGTTCTGGAGCCCAGCGAATCCGAATCGGCACCCGCGGGAGAAGTGAGCCCGGCCCGGAGCACGGGATCCCCCCGCGCGCCGGCCGCCATCTAGTTCGCGGCACCTGTTTTGGCCGCGGCGAGGGGAAGGGGCCGGGGCCGTTTGTTCGCCCGCCAGGGCCCATGGGGGCGTTTCGGGGTCCTCAAAGTCGGCGCCGAGAGGGAAAAAAGTTACCGGTGAGAATAGGTTTCTTTCCTGTTTGTGAACAGGTTCACCAAAAAGTCGCCGCTAAAATGCTGTACTTACGAGGTTATTCTCTGCTAACAGCTGACCATTAGACTATTGAACAAACGCGCGCCGCGGCGGCAAAAGGATGCCCATGAGCCTCAATCCCAACCCATCGGAAACCCCGGACGTGACCAATCAAGGTAAACGCAGCCGGCGTGACGACACCACCACCCTGGCTGGACGGCTTCGCAAGCGCAGACGGGAGTTCGGCTGGACCCAGGTTCAGCTGGCGGAGGAGGTGGGCACCTCACAGGCGGTGATCCAGAAGATCGAGAACGGCAAGAGCTTGAGGCCCCGGATTCTGGAGGATCTGGCCAGGGCCCTGGATGTTTCGCCCTCCTGGCTGATGTTCGGTGTGGAAGAAGTGAGCGCCCTGGACGAGGAGGCGCTGGAGCTGGCCAAGGCCTGGGCGAATCTGCCGGAGCCTCACCGGTCGGCGATGCGCGACGCCATCTTCCGCATGCGCCACGGCAAGCAGTAAGCGCTTCATTTTCAACTGATTTCTTTCGAAACGGCGCGGTTAACCCCGCGCCGTTTTGCTTTTCCCCCCCGGGACGATTGTCATCCCCCCGACGCTCCAGTCGGCGCTTCGACGCTTTTCCCATTCCCGGTTACCAGAACCTCGTTCCGGTCGCCGGCTGAAGGCTCCGAAGACCCGCGGAAACCGCCATTCTGCCGCCGTCCGTTCCCGGGAATCCGCGGGCTGGGAATCTCTGGCACACGGATTGCTCTATATCCCCCCGACGTTCGGCCGATGCGCCGTAAGGTCTTGAAAATCAAGACTCTAAATCGCAAGCCGAGGTTAAAAGTGTCTCCAAATAGAGACACAGGGGGCCCGCCCCAAAAAAGGCGGGTCGTTGGTATCGGTCCCTATGACCTCCGGGTCACAGGAGGAGCTATGGAGAGTCGCGACACTGTGCAGATTGTGAATTCGAGCGGCAAAGAAGTGTCCGAGCAAGGGCAACGCCCCACGCCGGCCACGCTGGCCACGCGCCTGAGAGAAGCGCGCAAGAGCCACAAGTGGTCCCAGCAGGACTTGGCGACCCGCGCCGGCACGACCCAGGCGGTGATTCAGAAGATAGAGAACGGCAAGAGCCTGCGTCCGCGCAATATTGTCGCCATCGCAGACGCCCTAAATGTGGAGCCCTCGTGGCTCATGTTCGGCGCAAGCCAAACCGCGCAGCTCCCTCCCGAGGCGATAGCGGTGGCGAAAGCATGGTCAGAACTGAGTGAGCCGAACCGCAGCAACCTAAAGGACCAGTTGATGCGGCTTTCAAGGAGCTTATAAAAAGACTGCGTTCACGGCTGAAAGGGGCCCAAAGGGCCCCTATTCAGCGGACTGTTCAGAGTCAATCTCTGATGACCCGTCTAATCAAACGGATCTTTGCGATTATTTTGGGGTCCGGTTCCCTTTCTCCAAAAGTCTTTAGTGCGCGCAGGGCGCCTAAGCGTCTACGAAGCAGGAAACGTCACTTTCCCGTTACCGTCGTATTCAGCGCACAGTCGGGCGCAGGCGCCCGATCGAAGGATTCTTTCGCGACAGCCAGCCGCCCCGAGTCAGGTTGAGTTTCCCAAGCACCTTGAGCCCGATTTGCCGTCGACCGGCGTCGTCCAAGTCAATCAGCGCGCGGAACGAATCTATCTTCGCTTCATGAAGAGTGTAAGTGAGCGCTTTCTTGTCGAACACCAGCCGCTGACCGGCGGCCGTCACCGCAAAGCGGTGCAGTGGATAGATCAGTAGATCGCGTTGACTTCCTGACACGTTGGTTACCCCGAGGTCCTGTTTTGCTAATCAAGCGTGGACCCGGAATATTTCAGCCTGATGACAGTTTTCGGCGTTTAGGCGAGGGTCTTGGAAGCGATCTCGTAGGTGTCCTTGGAGAGCTTTTCGGAGGAGAGAATGCGCTCCAGGGTGGATTTCATCAGCGCCTGGCGCTCGGGATCGAACCTGCGCCAGCGGCTCAATGATCCCAGCAGACGGGCGGCGATCTGGGGATTGCGGCGGTCGATGTCGATGACCTGGTCGGCGAGAAACGCGTAGCCGGCGCCGTCGGCGGCGTGGAAGCGCACCGGGTTGGCGTGACAGAAGGCGCCGATGAGTGAGCGGATCTTGTTGGGGTTGCGCGGGTCGAACTTCTCGTGAGCCATGAGCTCGCGCACGCGATCCAGGGTGCCGGGCAGGCGCGATGTGGCCTGCAGCGAAAACCACTTGTCCATTACCAGCGCTTCCCCGCGCCATTTCTTCTCGAACTCGGTCAAAGCGTGCTCGCGTTCGGGGCAGTCGCAGTTGGCAAGCACCGAAAGCGCCGCGAGCACGTCGGTCATGTTGTCAGCCTGCTCGAACTGGGCGAGACCAAGGGCTCGCACCGGGTCGGTTTCCAGCGATACGAGGTAGCCAAGGCATAAATTTTTGAGTCTGCGCCTGCCGGCGGACTCGGGGTCGAAGCAGTAGGGCTCGTTGCTGGAGTTGGCGGTGTAGGTTTCCATCAGCAGCGATTCGAGCTTCGAGGCCAGCGCCCGCTGCATGCCCCGGCGCGCGGCGTGGATCGCGTCCACGTTGATCACCTCCATGCGATCGGCGAGGTAGCTTTCAGACGGCAGGGTGAGCGCTTCGGCAACGAGCGCCTTGTCCAGATCCTCGGCGCGAAGCGCCGCGCCGAAGGCCTCGACGAAGGAATCGGCAAGCGCGACGGGTTCATCATTCTTGTGGTCATCGATGAGCCGGAATATTTGATCGCTGATCAGCTCCTGGGCCGCGTCCCAGCGATTGAATTCGTCGCTCTCCTTGGCCATCAACAGTTCGAGCTCGCGCTTGGAGCGATCAAGCTGAAACTTGACCGGGGCGGAGAATCCGCGACCGACAGAGAGCAGAGGTGGTTTCGCGACGTCACGCAGCCGGAACTGTTGCTCGATATCCTTGAGCTCCAGCACCGGCTCGGTGACCGACTCGTTGCCGTCGAGCTTGAACTCGAGATTGTTTCCCTCAGCATCCAGCAGCGCGATGCAAACGGGAATGTGCATGGGACTTTTATCCGGCTGTCCCGGCGTCGGCGGACAGTGCTGGCTCAAGGTCAGCGTGCAGGTCTTGGATTTTGTATCGTAGTCGGCGGCAACGGAGATCTCCGGCGTGCCCGCCTGGCTGTACCAGAGGCGGAACTGCGACAGATCCACGCCGTTAGCGTCCTCCATCGCACGGACGAAGTCGTCGGTAGTCACCGCCTGGCCATCGTGGCGCTCGAAGTAAAGATCCATGCCTTTACGAAATCCGTCCTCGCCGAGCAGGGTGTGGATCATGCGGATCACTTCGGCGCCCTTGTCGTAAACGGTGACGGTGTAGAAGTTGCTGATCTCGATGTAGGATTCCGGACGCACGGGATGCGCCATGGGTCCTGAGTCCTCGGAGAACTGATAGGTGCGAAGCAAGCGAACGTCTTGAATTCGTTTCACCGGGCGAGAAAAGGTGTCGGCGGAAAACTGCTGATCCCGGAACACCGTCAGGCCTTCCTTCAGGCTCAGCTGAAACCAGTCGCGGCAGGTGACCCGGTTGCCGGTCCAGTTGTGAAAATACTCGTGGGCGATGACGCTCTCGATATCGGCGAAATCCGTGTCGGTGGCGGTGTCGGGGCGCGCCAGCACGTACTTGGAGTTGAAGATGTTGAGGCCCTTGTTCTCCATGGCCCCCATATTGAAGTCGTCCACGGCGACGATCATGTAGATATCCAGATCGTATTCGCGGCCGAACACCTCCTCGTCCCAGCGCATGGCTTTTTTGAGCGCCGCCATGGCGTGGGCGCATTTGTCGGCGTTGTGGCGCTCAACATAGATCTGAAGCGCCACCGTTCTGCCTGACTCGGTGGTGAAGCTGTCATCGATGCAGGCGAGCGCGCCGGCCACCAGCGCAAACAGGTACGAAGGCTTTGGAAACGGATCCTCCCAGCGCACCCAGTGACGCCCGTCGTCCAGCTTTCCCTGCTCCACCGGGTTGCCGTTGGACAGCAGCACCGGGTATTTGCTTTCGTCGGCAACGATAGTGGTGGCGTAGCGGGCCATGACGTCGGGCCGATCCGGGAACCAGGTGATCTTGCGAAAGCCTTCGGCCTCGCACTGGGTGCAGAAGATGTCGCCGGATTTGTACAGCCCTTCCAGCGCGGTGTTGTCCTGGGGCTTGAGGCGCGTTTCGGTTTCCAGGGTGAAGCCATCGGGCACCCCGCGGATCAGCAGCGACTCGTCGCTGATGACGTATCGGTCGGGCTCGAGGGGTTCGCCGTTCAATTGGATTGTGTTCAGGGCAAGGCCGGTCCCGTCAAGCACCACGTGCTGCTTTTCTTCGCTGGAATCGGGATTCCGGCGCATCTTGAGCCGGGAGCGGACGCGGGTGGTCTCCTCGCCCAGCTCGAAGCGAAGATCCACCTCATCCACCAGAAAGGGCGGGGGCGCGTAATCCTTGAGATAAATGGTTTTGGGGGCGGCTTCGGACATCACTGGCTCGGCGGTATTAACCTGGGGTGGAAAGGGAGCGATTATATTAAAGGCTTCGGGCGTCTCCAGCCGGATCGCCTGACGGGGCCCCAGGAGGCTCAGAATCGAGGCCATGGTCGACAACAACGAGCAACCACCGAGTAAATCCGAGCAAAAGCGAGAACACCATGCGATTCAGGACCTGGCCGAGGCCCTGGCGGGGCTCTCCGCCAGCGAGCTCGAGCAGATCCCGCTTTCCGATGAATTGCGCGACGCGGTGAAAGAGGCATCGGGCTTGAAACGCGGCGCCCTTAAGCGGCAGGTGCGCTACATCGCCAAGCGCCTGGCGACGGAGGATTCTAAAGAGGTGGGCGAGGCACTGGACAGACTGCTCCACGGCAGCCGGGAGGAAACCGCCCGCCACCACCGCATTGAGCGCTGGCGCGAGCGCCTGCTGGCGGAAGGCCAGGAGGCGCTATCCGAATTCCTGGACGCCCACCCGCAAACCGACCGCCAGCAGTTGAGGCAGCTGATTCGAAACGCGCGTACGGAGCGCGAGCGCGGCCAGCCCCCGAAAGCGTTCCGAAAGCTTTACGCCCTGTTGAGGGAACAGGTGAACTAAGCTTGATCTCAGGGAGTGGCATTTGAGTCCGGATCCTAAGGGTGACGAGCCGCGGACCGGTTGTCCCCGGGCCGGCGTGGAACTGGACGGCGAGGCGCTGTTCACAGCATCGCCGCAGCGCGGGGACAGGTCCAGCGAGGGTCTGACCGCGCCCGCTGACCGGGGTCGAAAAGCGCAGAAATAGTGCGTAATCAGACCCAGTCGAGATTTTCTCGATTGTGGTTCCAGGGCGAATTTGTTAGGTTGTCCTCCCGTCCGATAGCCGGAATCTCCGGCCCATCGATAAGGTGTAAATGGCCAAGTTCATCTTTATCACGGGCGGTGTCGTGTCCTCTTTGGGCAAGGGAATTGCCTCCGCCTCCATCGCCGCCATCCTCGAAGCCCGGGGC